>JBEIFG010000027.1:0-13601 GCA_040382555.1 Chlamydiales bacterium
GGGGGCAAAACCCCTAATTCATCACGCAAAATCCCTGTGCTTCCACCATCATCAGCCATGGAAACTACAGCGCTCAAATCCACAGGATATCGTTTCAATCCTTTCAAAACGGTGAAATTTCCGGTGCCGCCGCCTACAACCACGATTTTCTTCATAAAGCTCCTAGCTGTTTGCTGTAGAGAATTTTTACTCTCCATCCGCTCGCTCTAGTCTAAGTAAAAAAGGATATTTAATACCTATTTATAATTCCTAGATGTAAACCACTTCCCTAAAAAAAAGAGGCATTGAGATGTATATTAGCAAAAAAATTACAAAAAAACAAAAAAATTGAAATAAAAGATGAGCCCAATTCTATTCAAAAACCAAGTTACATACCTAGTTGAAAGATCTCATGGACTGAATCGCTGCTTTCATATCCTTAGCCCCGTATAAATACGATCCAGATACAAGAATATTGGCTCCAGCCTCCACACAAAGATGAGCAGTTTGTTTATCAATCCCTCCGTCCACTTCAATATCAAATGGCGGTAATTCAGTACCTTTGTATTCTGAGGTGGGAACTACTCCGCCCTTTCTAATATTGAGCTGGTCGCAAACTTTTCGAGTAAATTTTATTTTCTCTATTACCTCAGGCATAAAAGCTTGCCCGCCGAAACCAGGATGAACAGTCATAAGCAAAATTAAATCACATTGATCAAGATACTTGGGAATTAGCGACATCGATGTTTCAGGGCAAAATGCTAAACCTGCTTCCACGTTGCACTTTCGAATAAAAGCTAATGTATCTTCCACATCTTCTGTGGCTTCAATGTGAAAAGTAATCCTATTCGCGCCTGCTTCAACAAATCTTTCTACATAATCAAAAGGGTTGTACATCATCAGGTGAACATCGAGAAATAAGTTGGTTGCCTTTTTAACTGCAGCTAGCGCCCTGGGGCCTAGTGTAAGATTAGGAACAAAATGACCATCCATTACGTCAAAGTGTAAAGCATCCGCTCCGGCATCTTCAGCTCGTTTAGCTTCCAGTGCTAAACAACCGAAATCCCCGGATAAAATGGAAGGAGCGATTTGTATTTTTGATCTTGCTTGCATATTATCTCCATTGTTGGACGATCATTCATTTTCTCAAAGCAACCAATAAAAAACCATTCAGGTCAATTACTATTGAAATAGGACAGGAATTTTTAGTCTAATGTCCATTAATTATAAACTAAAAGATTCTTTTAACGGGACTGCTTTTGACCAATCAATCCTTTCCAGTAAGATCTCAATTCCTCCTCATTAGCCACCAGCAAACTACAATAGTAACCACTATCTTCAAAAAGCAGGTGAGCATACATGTATTGAGAAGAGCTAACCCCTTTTTTCTTGAGCGCAGGCCCCACCAGCTCTTCTGAAAAACACTCATTTGTTTTACTCAGAGAACAAATAAATCTTTCCCTTTCTAGGACAATTCTATCTCCTAAAGAATGATTTGTCATCTCTCTAAGAGCTAAAAACACTTCTTTTACCATCTTTAAGTCCACTACATTTCTTACTTCCATTGGCATCAATGAATAAAAGAAATTTTCTAAAAGAAGATTAGATCTGGCATCCAAATTTCCTATACATCCTTTAAGCAAAAATAAATTTTCGCTCTGCTTTCCTATCATTCCCCCATTATAATCCCTAAAATCTCCTAAGGCATCTTGCAAATCTGAAACAATAGACTGGCGGGCCCGAATCATATCTACCGTGTGATCCTCTCTTAGAAATTTAAACTTCGGAAGGCAAAGCCTAAAAACCGTAGCTTCTTTAGCTCGTTTATTTCTTAGCATGCCCACCTTTTTTACTCGATCCTCTGTGAATAAAAATTGACCACCGGCTAATCTGTACATTTCTTGAATGGATAGCTGCTTGCTTTGAGGAAGCAACCTCAGATAAATAACTGTAAATGAAAGATAATCCTCCTCCTGCTGCTCAAATGAAATTATTACCTGAGGAATGTCTTTAAAATATTTTAATTCCTGAGACAAAACCAATATATTTTTCATTACCTCTTCTTCGTTCCTGGGCATAAAAATCGCCGGCAATAATCTCTCTACATTATTCTTCATGTCGGATGGGAGCCTCTGTCGAAGCAACCCTAGATCCTCAAAGCCAAAATGATCCTCATGAGGGTTTTGAATCTCCAAATAGATAACCACAAACTTTTCATCTTTTCCCGACATAACTAACAAAGAGTCATCAATGATGCTTGCACTGGGAAAATAATTTTTTATAGACTTAAACAAATGTTTTTCATTAAACAGTTCATTTCTATTTATGAAGTTTAACCCAACAAGAATTCCTAAAACGCGCTTTGTTCTAAATGGAAGATGAAGCTTTACTCTATTTAGTTTCAAAATCACTTGCCTTTGCGTTGGTTGCTTTTCAACATACTGAGATAGCTGCAATTTAAAAAGATAGGATGTGTAGATAATGCGGCTTAAGTGAATGCTATCGCGAGATTGTTTAAACAATTCAGAAGTATTAAGAAAAAAATGCTGCATTAAACTAAAAAGATCATACTCAAAATATTGCGATCTTTTTTGAACGACTAAAGATAGTATTTCCTGAATAGAGACCTGTTTTTCACTTGCTGACATTCCTCTTACTTCTAAAATACGCCCCGATTGGTATAAAGAATCAATACCCAAAAAAATTTCTCTTTCTAAGACCATTAAATTTCTTTTGATTCTTTGCAATTCTCGATCAGAAGACACTCTTACTGTCGCTTCTGTGAGTAAAAGTCTTGTTGGACTCACATCAGGCATCAAAAATGGAACAGAAAAAAAACTTTCAATGAATAATTTCCCCCCTGGCAAAAGCCCCCTAGAAACCATCTCTTGAAAAAACTTAGCTGCATGGGGTCTAAACGGACAAATAAGTTGTAGATTAAAATAGAAGGGAGCTTGCCCCCAAACCTCTATCGTTAGAGCTGGCAAAAAAGCTTTTTCCATTTGATTTTGCTTACCAAAAAAAGCTCTCTCTAAAGCAGATCTACAAATGTTTTCGTAAAAGGAAGTCTTAAAATCATCGGTTGAATCTTCGAAACACGTATAAATTTTTGGCAGAAGATCAGCTGAGTTCATATATAACACCTCTACTCAAATATCGCAGATGAAGGCCCCTTTACATCTCCCTGATGACGAATTAAAGTTCCTTCGTTTTTTTCTCTACTACATCCACTAAAAGATAAAATATGTAAAGGTATAGAATTTTTTTTCGCTAAATCTAAGGATCTTTGATGCAAAATTTTTGCACCACTTTGAACAATTTCAATAGCTGAATCATAAGACAGCTGACTGTAGAAAAAAGCATCAGAATGCAACTTAGGGTCTTTGGAATACATCCCTTTGACATCCTTGTAAAATTCCACCTTTTCAGCTCTAAGTGCTGCAGCAAGCGCAACAGCACTAGTATCTGAGCCACCTCTGCCCAAAGTTGTTATCTCGCCACACCGACTTACCCCTTGAAATCCGGCGACAATCACAATTTTTTTTCTACCTAAATGCTCAAGAATTCTGCGGGGTTTCAAATCAATAATTTTTGCCTCAGTATGCTCATCAGAAGTAATTATGCCTGACTGACTTCCTGTGAAACTGATGGCCTCAACTCCTTTTACAGATAGTGCCATAGCTAGAAGAGAAATGCTAACTCGCTCACCCACAGAAACTAGCATATCCAACTCTCTTTTTGGGGGGTCCACATGGACGTTTCTAGCTAGAGCTATTAATTGATTTGTGGTATCCCCCATAGCACTGACGACAACCACACAACTGTCATATTTTTTAGATCTCTCAATGATGATATCCGCAACAGATGAAAATAAACTCGGATTGGCAACTGAAGCGCCACCAAATTTCAAAATAACTGTTTTCATAAATGTCCCCTCGTTCAATTAAATTGATAAAATAAAAAATTAAACTATACAAAAAAAGAATAAGTTAATTTTTATTGATTTTCAATAAGCATCATGTAAAATTAATCTTTATAAATCATATCTGTTTCACTTTTTCATAAATATTTTACCATTGATCATTTTATAAATGATTTGCTAGACTCTACCCTTATCTATAAACTATTAGGAGAAACCTTTAACATGTCCAAACATCAAAAATACGATTGGAGCGATAGCAAAGTCATCGACGACGTGGATTACTACGAAGACGATGCTAGTCAATTCAAAAAATTACTCAACAGAAAAGAAGAGACCGCTACAGAAGGCTCCGTAGCTTGTATGAGCGCCGGGCAAATTTTAAAAGGAAAAATCGTCGAAATCACAAAAGACTTCGTCGTGGTGGATGTGGGACTTAAGTCTGAGGGGCTAGTACCTATCAATGAATTTTCAGAGCCTGGAGAAATCCTTTTAGGAAATGATGCAGAGGTATTCCTTGATCAAACGGAAGGAGAAGATGGTCAAATCGTTCTCTCTAGAGATAAGGCACGTCGACAAAGACAGTGGGAGCACATTAGCACCAATTGCGAAGAAGGCTCCATCGTTAAAGGTAAAGTCATCCGCAAAGTGAAAGGCGGCCTAATGGTGGACATTGGTATGGAAGCATTCCTACCTGGGTCACAAATAGATAATAAGCGCATTAAAAATCTTGATGAGTACATAGGACACACCTATGAATTCAAAATTCTTAAAATCAACAGTGAAAGAAAAAACATTGTAGTCTCTCGTCGCGAGCTTCTTGAAGAAGAAAGAATTTCCCGCAAAGCCGAGCTTCTTGGCAACATAAGCGAGGGAGAGGTTCGAATTGGCGTTGTGAAAAATATTACTGACTTTGGTGTGTTCTTAGATTTAGACGGCATTGACGGTCTGCTCCACATTACTGACATGACTTGGAAGCGTATCAAGCACCCATCAGAAATGGTAGCAATGGGACAAGAACTTGAAGTTATGATCCTCCATGTAGATAAAGACAAGGGACGCGTTGCCCTAGGAATGAAACAAAAAGAAAATAATCCCTGGGAAGAAATCGAGCAAAGATATCCAATTGGCACTAAAGTGCATGGAAAAATCGTAAATTTAGTTCCATACGGAGCCTTTATAGAGATTGAACCAGGCATTGAAGGACTTATACACGTCTCAGAAATGTCTTGGGTAAAAAATGTTTCTGATCCCAACGAAGTGGTAAAAAAAGGTGATGAAGTAGAAGCGATTGTACTTTCTATTCAAAAAGAAGAAGGTAAAATCTCCTTAGGTATCAAGCAGACCGAAAAAAACCCTTGGGATGATGTAGAAAGAAAATATCCTATCGGCAGTAGCGTAGAAGCTGAGATCCGCAACCTTACAAACTACGGGGCTTTTGTAGAGCTTGAACCAGGGATCGATGGTCTTATCCACATTTCCGATTTAAGCTGGATAAAAAAAGTTTCACATCCTTCTGAAGTGCTTAAAAAAGGGGATAAAGTAGAAGCGATAGTTTTATCTGTAGATAAAGAAAGCAAAAAAATCACCCTAGGGGTAAAACAACTTAGCGATAATCCATGGGAGTCTATTGAAAAGACTATGCCAGTTGGAGCTTTAGTTAAGGGAATCGTTACAAAAATTACAGCTTTTGGCGCTTTTGTAGAACTTCCTAACGGCATCGAAGCTTTAGTTCATGTAACTGAGCTATCAGATCAGCCTTTTGGCAAAGTAGAAGAGGTGGTAAATAAAGGCGATGAAATTACAGCAAAAGTAATTAAACTCGATCCCGAGCATAAAAAAATTGCACTTTCTATTAAAGAGCACTTAGTCGACCAAAATAAATTTAGCAGAGATGATATTGTTGTTGGATCTGCTAAAGCAAAAACTTCTTCAAAAAAGAAGAAAAAGGCCGATGAGGAAGGCGATGAAAGCGCTGAATCACAAGAAGGGTAATTCCTTCTTGTATTCCTCTGCCTTGAGGTAGAGTTTACCATTCTCAATGTGTGAGAAAAAGTAAAATCGGAGGCAAAATGAGGGGAATTTATTCCTCGCCATTTTGCCCTCTGTCGTTTAAAAATATGAACGTCCTAATCCAATCAATGGGACACAAGAAGCTTAAAGTCGTATCTAGAGAGCCATAAACATGAATAAAGATTTAGTCGCGGTATTCGAATATTTAGAGCGCGAAAAAGGAATCAAAAGAGATGTTATCATTAATGCTGTTGAGGAAGCATTAAGAGCAGCTGCTCGTAAAAGCGTAAAAGGTTACATCAACGTCAGTGTAAAAATTAATGCAAAGACTGGAAACATTGACGTTATTGCACAAAAAGAAGTAGTTGATAAGGTAATGATCCCTGACGAAGAAATCTCTCTAGAAGACGCGCAACTCATCAATCCATTTTGCGAGATGGGTCAATGGATTGATATTAATGTAACCCCAGAAGATTTTGGTCGTATTGCTGCTCAAACAGCAAGACAAATCATTTCACAGAAGCTCAAAAGTGCAGAGCGTGATGTTATTTATGAAGAGTATAGACATAGAGCAGGTGAGATTATCTCTGGTACCGTTAAACGCACAATTCGTGGGGCGACACTAATTGTAGACCTTGGTAAAGTGGAAGGGATTTTGCCCGAGAGATTTTATCCAAAAGTAGAAAAATATAATGTTGGTGAAAGAGTTCAAGCTCTTTTGCTTGAGGTAAAAGATACAGATAACGGTGGCGCTGAAGTTGTGTTATCAAGAAGCCATCCCAATTTTGTAGCCCAACTCTTTAAAATGGAAGTACCAGAAATAAACGACGGGACTATCATAATCGAAAAAATCGTTCGTGAAGCTGGATATAGAACAAAGCTTGCGGTATCGTCTACCGACTCAAAAGTAGACCCCGTTGGTGCATGCGTAGGAGTTCGTGGTGGAAGGGTAAAGAACATTATCAGAGAGCTTAATAATGAAAAAATTGATATTATGCCATTTTCTGAAGATTCCCTACAGCTTTTACAGAACGCTCTTGCTCCAATAGAAATTAAGAAATACCAGATCGATAAAGAGGCTAGATCTATCTCAATCATCGTAGAAGATGAAAGCTATCCCACCGTATTAGGTAAAAGAGGACAGAATGCAAGACTTAATGGCTCTCTTATCGATATGGACCTACACGTTCAAAAAATGAGTGACTATAAGGCGATGATGAGCCAGCAAATTAGTCAGTTAGCTGCATCGGATGACCCTTCTCTTGATGAACCTATCGCCGTAGAAGGAGTCAGCAGCCTTATTGTTGACAATCTTTCAAGTGCAGGCTATGACACTTACAGAAAAGTATTAAATTCTTCTCCAGAACAACTTAGCCAAATACCTGGTATTAGCGCTGAGATGGCGGATAAGATCCTAGACCAAATTAGAAAAACAAGGATGTAACCGTTGGCTAAAAATTTAAAACTGAATATTAAAAATGCTCAACTTGCAGAAGCACTCAAGCTGAATCAGCTTAAAAAGCCTACTGCAGTAAAAAAAGCCTTAAAGCCAGAAAGTGAAGCACAAGAGAAAAAAGAAGCTGAAGCCGTGGTACAAGTGCCAGTAGAAACTTCAGCTACCGTTTCCTCTCAGCCTATTTCTAATCCTGAATCTAAAGAGGCTTTTGAGCCAGCAGAAACCAAGTCACTTGATGATCGTTTTTCGAAGCAAAGACCTTCACCAGCTCATGAGTCTACTCCAAGATCAGCTCACACATTCTCTGATCAATCAGGTAGTCGCTATCAGCCAAGAACAAATGAAAGGCCTCCGCATAGATCTCCATCTAGTGATTCCGGACCACCCCGACAACCTTACGGATCGCAAGACAATCGTTTTTCAAGACCCTATGGAGAGCGGCAAGGAGGATCTTCTGCAGAAGGACGCTTTAACCGGCCATCTTCAGATAGACCTGGCTTTTCAGGAAGACCCCCTAGCGATTCTAGATTTCCGCGACAGAATAGCGAAGGTAGACCTCCTTATTCTGGATCTGCTGGAGATTCTAGATTCCAAAGACCACACGGTGAAGGAAGACCTCCTTATTCTGGATCTGCTGGAGATTCTAGATTCCAAAGACCACACGGTGAAGGAAGACCTCCTTATTCTGGATCTGCTGGAGATTCCAGATTCCAAAGACCACACGGTGAAGGAAGACCTCCTTATTCTGGATCTGCTGGAGATTCCAGATTCCCACGCTCAAGCGATAGATCGGGACCTGGAGGACCTCGTCCTCAAGGAGCATATCCGTCAACAAGACCTCCATTTAGAAGAGATAGTGCGGTAGTCCCTGATGTAAAAAAAGTATTCCCAAGTTCTAAAGATCACCCGACTAGAGAAGCACCACCTGCGAAAAAATCTTTTTCCGAAGATGATAAATTCAAAAAAGCATCCCCAGTAAAGGACACAAAAGATGCAAAGGGTGCAAAAAAAATAGATGGGTATAGGTCATTCGATGCAAGAGATCGACAAGGATTGACTGCAGGGGAAGAAGAGGGCTGGAGAAAGAAAAAAATATTTAAAGCTAAGAGTCAATTTCAGGAAGAGGTGATTCGACCAAAAAGCTTAAAGGTTCGTCTACCCATTTCTGTGAAAGATCTTGCGAATGAAATGAAGCTCAAGTCCTCACAATTAGTAGCTAAACTTTTTATGCAAGGTGTAGTAATCACATTGAATGATCTTCTTGATGATGAAACGACGATTCAACTTCTTGGACATGAATTCGAGTGCGACATTAGCATTGATACAAAAGAAGAGAAACGGCTTCAAGTAACAGACAAAACTATCAAAGAAGAAATTAAAGAAGCCAATGAATCAGATAAAAAATTAAGACCTCCCGTGGTTACTTTTATGGGTCACGTGGACCATGGCAAAACTAGCTTAATTGATGCCATCCGAAAATCAAACCGAGTAGCTTCTGAAGCTGGTGCGATCACACAGCATATTGGTGCTTTTAAGTGCCATACTGCGGTTGGTGACATAACCATTTTAGATACGCCGGGTCACGAGGCTTTTTCAGCCATGAGATCCCGTGGAGCAGATGTTACCGATATTGTTGTGTTAGTAGTGGCTGGAGATGAAGGTATCAAAACTCAAACTATAGAAGCTATGGAGCAAGCTCTAGCTGCAAATGTGCCCATTGTAGTTGCTATTAACAAGTCGGATAAACCTAATTTCAATCCTGAAACTGTTTATCGTCAATTGGCGGATAGAAATCTGTTACCTGAAGCGTGGGGTGGTTCTATTATCACAGTGAATTGCTCTGCCTTTACCGGAGCTGGTATCAAAGATCTTCTTGAGATGTTAGCATTACAAGCAGAAGTTTTAGAACTTAAAGCAACGCCCGACTTTAGAGCTAGAGGAAGTGTAATCGAATCTGAGCTTCACAAAGGTCTTGGGGCTGTTGCCACCATTCTAGTTCAAAACGGAACGCTTCGTATAGGTGACTCTATAGTTTTTGGACAAAACTATGCACGCATAAAAACTTTACATGACGAATTCGGTAAAGAGCTTACTGCAGCAGGACCCTCAACTCCAGTTAAAATTACGGGACTATCGGGTCTTCCTGAGGCTGGCAGTGAATTTATAGCTGTTAAAGATGAAAAAGAAGCTAGAGACATCTCTCAAAAACGGACAGCAGGTCAAAAGCACATGCTTCTTCACCAAGCTAAAAAAGCTTCTCTTGAAAATCTTCTGCAACAAAAAGCAGATAGCTTTACCAAGAAAACTCTACCCATTATCGTAAAAGCGGATGTGCAAGGCTCTTTAGAAGCTCTTAAAACTTCTCTGCTTAAGATTCCTTCTAAAAAAGTAGATATCAATTTTATTGCAGAAGGCGTAGGAGAGGTTTCAGAATCAGATATTCAGCTAGCTGCTGCTTCCAAGGCAATGATTATAGGCTTCCATACAAAAATTGAAAGTCATGCTGAAAGTCTCATTAAACAACTCAAAGTAAATGTGCGCTTACATGACATTATTTACCATGCTGTTGATGATACAAAAGAACTAATGCTGGCGCTTCTGGATAAAATCCCTCAAGAAAATGAAGTAGGAAAGGCTGAAGTACGGGCTGTTTTCAAATCTTCTCAACTTGGGAATATTGCCGGATGTCAGGTCACAGAAGGTACGATTAAGCGCAATTGCCTGATTCGAGTACTCCGTGGGAAAGAAATGATATGGAAAGGAAATATTTCTTCTTTAAAACGGGTAAAAGAAGACGTTAAAGAAGTTTCTAAAGGAATCGAATGTGGAATCGTTCTGCAAAACTTCAGTGATGTAAAAGAAGGTGATATACTTCAAGCAATAGAAATAACTTACTTAACACAGGACCTGAATTAATAATTATTATGGCGAAAAAACGTGTTGAAAGACTCAATTCTCTTTTAAAAGAAGTAATATCAGAAGTGATCATGCGAGATGTAAGAGACCCTCGCATGGCTCAATTCGTTACAGTAACAGAAGTAGATATTACCAGTGATTTACACCATGCTAAGGTCTTGATTAGCGTAATTGGAAATCCTGAAGAAAAAAAGCAAACCATAGAAGCCCTGCAGTCTGCTGCGGGCTTTATTGCGGTTAATTCCTCAAAAAAAGTCAGAATGCGGTATTTCCCTAATCTAACTTTCAAGCTAGATGATGCCGTGGAAAAACATATCCGCATTGAAACTTTACTTGGTAAAATTAAAGAAGAACAAAAAACAAGAAATCCCCAAGGCGATGAATCTACCCCTCTCTAGCAATCCCTCAGGCATACTTCTTATCAACAAGCCTAAAGGAAAAACATCCTTTAGTCTTGTTGCCATGCTCCGACGAATATACGGGGTTCAAAAAATTGGACATGCAGGAACATTAGATCCGTTTGCAACGGGGGTAATGATTCTTCTGGTTGGAAAAAATTATACACGGAAAGCAGATAGCTTTTTGTGTGAAGATAAAGCCTATGAAGCCGTTTTAAAACTTGGCGAAATTACGGATACATATGATCATGAAGGTCAAATTCTGTCTACGTCTAGTCTCATTCCTTCTCTGGAAGACATAAAAAAAATCGTGGAGAAGTACCAAGGGACCATGCAGCAAATTCCACCTATGTTTTCAGCAAAAAAAATTAAAGGTCAAAGGCTCTATAAACTTGCCCGCCAAGGTATCACCGTTGATAGGCAGTCTAGAGAAGTACAAGTGACCAGTCGAATTCTCTCTTATCAATATCCCTTTCTTCACATTCATTTTGATTGCTCAAAAGGAACCTATATCCGCTCTTTAGCATTCGATATCGGCAATGATCTGGGGTGCGGAGCTCATCTAAGCGATCTAAAGAGAATACGCAGTGGGAACTTTCATATCAATGACTGCATAGATCCTGCTTTTTTACTAAATCCTCCTCCAGATTTTGATCTCTGCTCCCTGCTAAAAAAGTAAGTATTCCCTCCTACATCTTTTAAGCTTTCTCATTTCAATTTATCGCAGAATTCATGTAAACTATTCTCTAAGAATAAATATTTTAAACACTGCTCAAAGGATTTTTTATGGCAGGCTTGTCGTGTGGAATTGTAGGGTTACCCAATGTCGGAAAATCAACGCTATTCAACGCTCTTACCAAAAAAGCTGCAGCTGCAGCCAACTACCCCTTTTGCACCATCGATCCTAATGTAGGTATTGTGGATGTTCCAGATCCACGTTTGCAAATCTTATCTGATCTTTCAAGTAGCAAAAAAATTATTCCTGCTACTGTAACTTTTGTGGATATTGCAGGGCTCGTTAAAGGTGCCTCTGAAGGCCAAGGTTTAGGCAATCAATTTTTAACAAACATACGAGAAACTGATGCCATAGTTCATGTCGTCCGATGCTTCGAAGACGCGGATGTGATACACGTAGCCGGCCAGGTGGATCCTATCGCAGATATTGAAGTAATTAATACAGAGCTTATCTTATCAGATCTTCAAATGGCCGAAAATATAGTCCAGCGGATGGAGAAGCAAGTTAAAGGCAAAAAAGAGCTACAGGCACCGCTTGATATATTAAAAAAGGCTATTTTGCACTTGGATCAAGGCAATCCTTTGCGCTCTTTAGAGCTAAATGACGAAGATAAGGCTATTTTATCTACCTATCCCTTCCTTACTAATAAAAAAGTTCTTTATGCCACCAATGTAGATGAAAGCGCCCTTCCCTCGATGGAAAATAAATACGTTCAGCTAGTTCGTGAGTTCGCGGAAAAAGAGGGTAACCGAGTTGTACCAATTTGCGCCAAATTAGAAGAAGAAGTTGCTCAGCTCTCCGATGAAGAAGCCAATGAATTCCTTCAAACACTTGGTGTAGATGAGACGGGTCTCAATCGTCTTATTAAAGCAAGCTTTGCTATGCTTGATCTCATTACTTATATTACTACTGGGGAAATCGAAACTAGGGCTTGGACAATAAAAAAAGGAATGAATGCTCAAGAAGCTGCGGGAAAAATTCACACCGATTTACAAAAAGGCTTTATCCGGGCAGAGGTTGTGGCCTTTGACGATATGGTCCATTATAAAGGTCGCGTAGGGGCTAAAGAGCATGGCAAAGCACGCTCGGAAGGAAAAGAATATTTAGTCAAAGATGGAGATGTGATATTGTTTTATCACAATTAATACTATGGAAGAATTGTTTATTACCTGCCCTCATTATTTCGAATCTTTACTGCTTCAAGAGCTAAAATATCTAGGGATCAAAAAACTAAGACAAGGCTTTTGCGGTGTGTACGCACCAGCAGATATGGATACTGTATATACTGTCAATTATTGTTCCCGAATCGCTACACGTGTTTTATATCCTCTTATGCGTTTTGCTTGTCCTAATAAAGAATCTTTATATTCTATGGTAAAAAGGATACCTTGGACGAAGTATTTGACTACAGAAATGACCTTTGCTATTGATGCTAATGTAAATCATCCCCTACTCAAAAATAGTTTATATGCGGCTTTAGTAGTAAAAGATGCTATTTGTGATTTCTTTAGAGACAAAACAGGACTGAGGCCTTCTGTAGACATTCACAATCCTGATGTACAGCTCAACCTATTTATCCAGAAAGGACAAGCGACCCTTTATTTTGATACCTCAGGAGCTCCCTTGCACAAGCGGGGCTGGCGTTTAGAAAATACAGAAGCTACATTGCATGAGTCTTTAGCTGCAGGTCTGCTAATGCAATGTGGGTTTAGACCAGGTATGTCTTTATGTGATCCATTTTGTGGTTCTGGCACGTTTTTAGTCGAAGCAGCTATGATATCTACCCAAACACCGGCTGGATATTTTAGAAAAAATTGGGGCTTTGAAAAACATCCCCTGTTCCATGTGGAAGAATGGAATAGCGTTAAGGCCCATTTTAATGCAAAAATTTCCTGTTTAACCCAGGGTCAAATTTTCGGTGCCGATAAAGATTATGAGGCCTTTAAAACTTGCTATAAACACTTGAAAGCGACTTCGTTTCGTGATTCTATCCACCTTGAAAATACAGACATACTTTCCTATAATCCTTCCGCCATCCCAAATATTGTCATCTGTAACCCCCCTTACGGCAAAAGACTAGAGTTGACCGCAGCGGTAAGCTTAGGCTTAAAACAGTTTATTGAGAATAAATGTGATGGTTCTACTAAGGTTTATGTGCTCACATCAGATGCATCTATGGTAAAA
>JBEIFG010000028.1:0-13495 GCA_040382555.1 Chlamydiales bacterium
CCTTGGGTCAATGTCCTAAAAAAACCTAAAAATTAAAGGAAGTTCGTGATAGAATCTCTTTTCTTGTTGGTACAATCTAAAAGTTCATGAATGAAATTCTTTTTTTAACTCATACTGTGATTATACTCTTATGCACTTTGGGTGCCTATCAACTTGGAAAAGAAGCTCTAATGGCATGGACACTTTTCCAGGCTATTTTCGCCAACTTATTTGTGTTAAAACAAATCGAGTGGCTTGGCCTACAAATCACCTGTAGTGATGTGTTTGCAGTGGGAGGAATCTTAGGATTGAATTTAATCCAGGAGAAGTATGGAATTACGGAAGCTAAAAAACTAGCCCGGCTTTCTTTATACTCGATGGTTTTTTTTGCCGTTATGTCTAAAATCCATCTGTGGTATGTACCGAGCACTTTTGACCAAACACATTCAGCTTACTGCACCATCCTCTGTGCAGCCCCAAGAATTTTAATGGCCTCGCTGACTTCGTTTTTCCTAACCCAACAAATAGATATGCGTCTATTTCAAACGATGAAAGATAGGTTTCCAAGACTCTCTTTGGCGGCCCGCAATACTGTATCTATTATCCTCACACAGCTACTAGACACCTTGCTTTTTTCTTTTTTAGGTTTATACGGTCTTATGGAAAATCTGTGGCATGTAATCTGGGTAAGTTTTTTGGTGAAAATTATGGTTGTGTTTCTTTTAGTTCCTGCCAGCGCTTTGATAGTTAAGCGCCTTTCATCTCCATTTAATGAGGCCTCATGAGTTATTTTTATTTTGAACCTATTTATACCTCCAAAAAATCTTCAGCCCGAGTAGGACGCATCCATACTCCCCATGGGATTATTGATACACCTAACTTTGTGGGGGTGGGTACACATGGCACCTTAAAAACGCTTGATAACACTCTGGTAGAGTCCATTGGCCTACAGCTGATGTTTTGCAATACGTATCACCTCATGCTGCAACCGGGCACTGAAGTGGTTAAAAAAGCAGGAGGACTGCATAAGTTCATCCAGCGCAAATTGCCCATTATCACCGATTCTGGAGGTTTTCAGGTGTTTAGCCTGGCCTATGGATCGGTAGCCAATGAACTCAAAAGCCGCGGCAGTAAAAAAACAGATGGAATGGTGCTGAAAATCACAGAAGAAGGGGTGCTTTTCCGATCCTACAGAGATGGCAGTAAAATGCTGCTTACCCCAGAGACATCGATTGCCGCACAAAAAGACCTAGGCGCCGACATCATGATTTGTTTTGATGAACTACCTCCTTATCACATCGATCCAAAAAAACTTAAGAGTTCTTTAGATCGAACCCACCGGTGGGAAAAAAGATCCTTAGATGCCCATAAAGCCAACCCTAACCAGCAAGCGCTTTATGCAGTAATTCATGGAGGAGTCGATCCTGAGCTTCGCAAAGCCAGCTGCGAGTATCTCACTCAGCTGGACTATGACGGTTTCTCTATCGGAGGCAGTCTTGGAAAAACTAAGGAAGAAATGGTGTCTATGCTATCCTTGCTCATGCCACGCCTTCCTAAAGATAAACCCAACCACCTACTTGGAATTGGGGATCTACCCTCTATCGATATGTGCGTTCCTTTAGGAGTAGATACTTTTGATAGTTCTTATCCTACAAGAGCTGCGCGTCATGGTGTTTTACTTACATCCCAAGGTCATCTCAAAACCACTAAAGCCTGCAATGCAGCTAACTTTGGCCCTGTTGAGGAGGGATGCACCTGCGCTACTTGCCAGCAATTTTCTCTAGCCTACATCCACCACCTGTTCAAAGCCAATGAAATCACCGGCCTTACCCTTGCCACTATCCACAACCTTCACTTTATGGTGAAGCGGATGGAAAAATACCGAGAAAAAATCCTGCGTGATGAAATTTAAAGCAAAGGCGAGGTAATTCAAGAAGAGCGATCCCGTGTGATTGCCATCGATCATTCCACCCATAAAAGGCTTTCTCAAAGGTTTCTTCAAGAGCCCTTTGCCATTTTTATCGCAATTCTGACAAAGCTAGCTCCTTGCTTTGCATAATTTGATCTCTATAGCATCTATAGCAAGCTGGATAGTATTTTTCTTCTGCCCCTAGCTGCACGACGGGCCCTTCAAAGCATGCCACTCCATCTACGTGCCTTAGATTCAGAATAGATTTACGATTGCAAAAGTGACAAGTAGCTTTTACCTCTTCAATCGAGTCCGCAAGTTCCAAGAGTCTTAAAGAACCCTCAAAAAGACGAGTCTTGAAATCTGTTCTTAGCCCATAGCAAATGACAGGAATACTATTAGTAAGGGTGATCTCACGCAGCTGATCAATATGATGGGCTGAAATAAACTGAACTTCATCCACTAAAATGCAGCTTATATCCCTGACATCCACCTCTAAAAGATTCGTTTCAGGACCTATTAAAATATCTGCCACCATCTCTAGACCCGCTCTAGATCGAATCTCTTCTTTCCCAAAGCGAACATCTAAATCTGGCTTAAAAAGCAAAATTTTCTTTCCTTGCTGCCTATAATTGTGCGCCACCGCTAGAAGATTCAAAGTTTTTGCGCTTCCTACGGTACCGTACCTAAAATATAACTTTGCCATAATATAAGCCCTTTATTATGTTTAAAACCTATAGCATCTTTTTAGTAGCCTTTTCTAAAAAAGGATCCTATAGGGGGATTTTAACCCCATCCAATGATTTAATCGAAGGGAGAAATTAACTCATGCTTTTGACAGAGCTGACTTTAAAAACATTTATAGGACCTTCCATCAAACCGTACCTCCATTCCATTGCCAGATTGAGTGTAGAGGTATTCCAGGAGTACCCTTATTTTTGTGATACTCACATTGAAAATGAAATTGACGCGCTACAAAAATATCCTCAATGCGACTCTTCGATAGCTGTCATTTTATTTGAAGGTTCAAAAGTGGTCGGCGCTGCCACCGGCCTACCTATGCACCAAGAAAGTTCTTTTTTGCAAACCCCTTTAATTTCCCGCGAAATCAACCCTAAAACCCTATTTCATTTCGGGGAAGCTCTACTCCTTAGGCCCTACAGAGGAAGAGGCGTAGGCCATCATTTTTATGAAATCAGAGAGGAGTATGCAAGAAAGTTAGGATATGAACAGGTCTGCTTTTACATGAAAGACACCAATGAAAGCGAGCCCCTAAGGCCCCCAGAATTTTATCCATTAGATGAATTCTGGAGAAAGCGAGGCTTTGTTCACCATAGAGAAATAAAATTGATGCTACCTTGGAAGGATCTCTTTGAATCCAGCGATTCCCTTAAAGAGTGTTCCTACTGGATCAAAAAACTTTAAGACTGCACCTCAAATGAGCTAATAAATTCTTGAGATTGCATTTTTTGCGCATAGGAAGGTGGATAGGTAACTGTAAGTCGGTATAATGTCGTACCCACCATTATAAATCTACCTTGCACTTCTTCACCTTCTTGCTCATAATGAAAATCAAGCGCTCTATAGGAGCCGTGCTTGGTATAGCTTTTAGAAATCAACTTCACCCCATCACAATGCTCGACGATACCCTCCAAGGCTCCTTGCAACACACGACTTGAACCAGCCAGCTTCCACTTGCGAGGCAGCTGCATATAGCTTACCGAATAATACACTTTTTTATCCTGAAAGCTTTTTAATTCATTATAGTTTAGCACCCTATTTTGCTCTGGCAAGGGGATTTCCTTGAACTCCTGCTGGGGATCACTCGGAAATAATACTCGAAAATTTCCATCTTGCGAAGTGTAGCTCCTCCAACCTTCTATAGAATATGTCTTGGTGTACCCCGTACCAAAATCGGCAATCTCTTGCTCAAAAGCAGCCCCTGTCAGTATAGCAAAACAAACAAGCCCCCCTAAGATTTTTCTTCGTAAAGAGAGTGTCTTTTGCTTAATTAAACCAGGTCGGATTCCAAGCAGAATTGATCTTTTTAAAGCGATCCAAAATGGTAGTCTACCTCCCACGTGGTTCTTTACCTGAATCCTAAATATTTTCTTACCCGCAGTAGTGCCAAGGATGGCAATCAAAAGTGCTTCAACGGGCATAAAAAGAAAAGGGGTACACAAGGCAAACAGGATGTAATAGATTTCAGGGATATAAAATGGGAGAAATAATGAAATAAATGAGCAAGAAATGAAAAAAAGACCATAGTCGATCCCCTTAGCGGCCAGACGTGTCCAACAACCAGGTTTCTTTAAAAGCCAAAAAATATCTTTGATCATCTCTTCCTACCATAAATAAAATTACATCGGCTAAATTATAACTAAAAGTAAATAAAAATACAAATAAACGAACAATGTAAAATAATTTTTAATTTAAAAAAATCTACTTTTTTATTTGAAAATAACTACTATATTCTACTTTTTTTTATTTTGAGGCATCTACTATGCGTATTTCTTACTCTTCTTCTACCCTCTCTTCTTGGGATCCTACCTCATCGCCTAAAGTATCACCCACTAAAGGGGTACATGTGCACGTGCACATGGTACTCACAGCCGCTCTTATCATTTTTATTTTCAAAAAAACCAAACAATATTTTTTTAGAGATCCCTTAGAGGACCAAATTAAGAAGTGGATACAAAAACCTAGCTACGCTTTTGAAAAAGATAGAGCCCAAGTAGCCTTACTACTGAAAGAAAATTATGAAAAAAAAGAAATAGAGCTTAATCTTACTGGCTACCGAATCACCCGTTTACCCGAATTTTTTAGCCACTTTTTTCATCTTCAATCTCTTGCAATCTCAGATACCCTTATTCGAAATCTTCCCAGGCATCCAGATAGATTGTGCCATCTTTCGATCCTCATATTAGACGGTAACCAGTTTGAACAAATTCCCAAGGAGATTTTATCCCTGCCCGAGCTAGAGGTCCTTTCTTTAAAAAAAAATTTTATTTATGAAATCAAAGATTGTTTTCCATCTTCATGTACCCTTCAGCATCTTATCCTATCACAAAATCGTATCCGCCACCTTCCGCCAAGCCTATTTAGACTCAAGTCCCTGAAATCCCTTGATCTCTCTCGGAATGAACTAAGGGAATTACCAGATCTTTTCGATGGCCTTACCCATCTAAGATCGGTCATGTTTTGTTATAATAAGATCAAAGAGCTTCCCCCTTCCCTTTTTTCTCAGCAGCTCAAAATACTCAACGTAGCACATAACCTACTCTCTTCATTACCCCAAACCCTGTCCCAAGCCTGCCAGCTATCTTATTTGGATGTAGCTAATAATGATCTGATTTCATTAGATGAACACATAGACTGCCTGCAAGAGCTTCTAGGGCTTAATCTCTCTAATAACTCTTTGGAATACCTACCCTCCTCTTTGGGTCTTATTCACAGATTGTCCTTCTTAGATATATCCTATAATCCCCAGCTTACCTCCCTTCCCCTCTCATGGATGCATCTTTGTGGATTAAGATCTATGCAAATAGATGGGACCTGCATACCCTGCTATCAAATCGATACCTTGCTAGAGGGAATTATGAGTCAGCAAGCAGGAAATCCTTTAACCTTAAGCAAAACCCTTGCCCTTTGGGCAGGCTATGCGAATGTGTCCCTTGCTGAGCTCCCCAATTTATCCGTCAGCGAGCAAGATAAGCTGGAAGAATGGTTACTTCGTCTTGAGCACAGCTATGATTTTAAAAGAGGCCATGAGGATATGGCTAAGGCCACTGTGCATATACTTACAGGGTTGCATACCCCCGCGTTTAAACAGGTATTTTTCAGTGAAATTCATGAGGCTCTCACCGCATGTGAAGATAGGGCTTTAGTTACTTTAATCCTATTATTTCTTTACACAGAGATACTCTGTCCAAGGGATCTTCCTGAAGGGGAAGAAATACGGCTACTTACTAAAGCGGCCACTTCTTTATATCTGCCAGAAGTAGTCAGAGAAATCTTTTGCCAACCACACCAACTGGGTGAATCTTCTGAGATTTACCTGTATATGTTGAGTAAGTTACAAAAAACACTCGATCTTTTATTACCCTGGGATGATTTTTCTATGCACCACGAAGCATTTACCCTTCACCTGTTGCAACGGGGAAATCACCCCGATCTTTCTGATGTAATTCATAAAGTCCAGTCTTTTTCCAAAGAAGCCCTCTTACTGCATTTGATTCCCTCTGCAGTAGAAAGATTCTTAAAAAAACATCAACCCACTAGCTTAGCTGCCATCCTGGCAAAACGTGAACATGCCTTAGAAAAGGCAGAAAGCTCATGCCATTTGATGTCAGATCTACAATACCAACAAGCCCTACATCATATTGAAAAAGATCAAAAAAACCAAACGATGGCTCTGCTGAAAGAACTCTATTTTTCTAAAAACACATAGCCTGTTTTTATAAAAAGTTTTTAAAGATTGCATTAATAAAGTTTTTAGTTTTCAATATCGATTCTGTAAAAAATATCTTTTAGGGAGTCGCCCATGACGCCAGTCCATAATAGAGCCTCAACAGATCCATTTAGGCTATCCTCATCCCATCCTTTTTCCCCGAGTACTTCGGCCTCAAGAAACCCAAGGCCTCTTCATGACAGCCTTCATTCTCATATCAGAGATGAACCCCTCCTGAGCCCCGAGCCACAAAGATCATCCTGCCAAATTATCTCCGACTTTATAGAATGCATTAAATATTTTGTGATTTCTCAAATCACACGACTAATTCGGTGCTTGAAATATTGGTTTGTGAAAGAGCCTCTATCCTCAGAGCCCTCCCCTTCAACTCCGCTAAGAGAGCACAACCTCTTACTTTTAGAAAATGGCGACCCTTCCAGCTCTACTACTTATTCTACTCAAACTGAAGAACAAATGGTCAAAATTGAAGAAGAGGATATCGTATTTAGGGCGCTACCTATCACTTCATTACATCGGGAAGGGATAGACTTTATTATGGATACGCTAGCCAATAAGAGTGCTCTAGCTATACCAATAACTCAACTAAGACAGATAGGAGATTCCTTAAAAGATTTGCATACCCTTCGATTTTTGGAATACATTTTAAACGAACCCACGAATGCCACAAATTTTAAAAATATCAAAAACAATTGCTTTGGTATTATTTGGTCCCAATTTGTGGATGAAACAGCCGAAAAACTTCAAGAGATGGATAAACAAAATCTGATAGAGCCCTACCTCGATGCGTTCGTTCGCAGTATACGTACAAATATCTTCTTAGTACGGGAACAAATCGCGAAAAATTCTTGGACTGGCTTGCTCCATTACCTAGCTACTGCCACCTATGATACTCCCTCTTCTTCCAGCCGCTCGGGGTCCAACTCCATTGAATCGGATGATTCCATATCTGCGTCACCTCATTTAGAGTCAGACCAGTCTCTTAAGAGATCTTTAGATCCCAATCACTCTGCAAAAAAAGCCTCCTATACTCAAAGCCCTACAAGTCATTATATATTGGATCCTATGGAAGGGATCCCCATATCGCAACGATGTTCAGAAGCAGATCCTATGCAGCTAACCATTACGGAAGAACAAAAAACAAAGCTCAATGGCATCTTAAGAGGTATCGCAACCCATACTGATATTGTCTTCATGACTTCTAGAATAATGCCAAGTTATGACTTAGCTAGCCTTGCGGAAGTCCACCCCCTTCGATTACTGCTAGAAATCTTTCAAGACACTACCAATTACGCCAATTTTTCTATCATCATGAACACCAGTAATCGGAAAATGTATCTCTTAAAACATCTTTGCCGCACGCTGAAATTTAGAAGCAGTCCAGAAAACCTGATCCCTTTCATTTCAAAATTTGCACGTCTTTTATCGTTGAATGAGGAAGATATACGCACCCCCATTATTGCAGGTGGCACCAAAAACTGGGAAAATGTCATTAGATATATTTATTCATGTAGAAAAATGCTGACTTCCTCTTCAGGTAACACTTAACAATAAATTATGAATACAAAAGATCTATGACATTGGCCACAAGACCGCTCCAACCGGTCTGGTGGCTAGCTCCTAAGCCTCGCCCTGTGTCCCCGTGGTAGTGCTCATAAAATAAAATAAGATCCTTAAAAAAAGGATCTTTTTTATAGATCGAATTATCTCCGTGCACTGGGTGCGTGCCATCTTGCAGAGATCTAAAAATACGAATCAATCTTGTTTTGAGGATAGTTTTAAGATCACCTAGTGTTTGAAAAGAACCATCGGACATGGGTATCGTATAAGCATTTCCCACACATTTAGAGAGTTTTTCAAGTGCGTCGATAAGTAAAAAATTGGTAGGAAACCAGATGGGACCGCGCCAGTTAGAATTACCCCCTTTAATCCTTTCTAAAGATTCTCCGGGTTCATAAGTAACTTTCATTCCTTGAAATTCCAGGGGATGATCTTGATGGTATTTAGAGATACTGCGTATCCCATATTCAGATAAAAACTCTTCAGGATCAAAGACTCTCATGAGCACCCTTTTCATCTGATCTAATGACATCATGGTAAAAAGAAATTTAGGAGTTTCCATATAACAGACTTTAGTAAGGCATCTTTCTACCAGCTCTTTGTTATGATTTGAGAAATCTTTCATTCTGGAAAAAAACTTTTCAAACTTTAAGATATCCTCTTCATCCAAGGCAAATAAAGAATAAATAGGAATAATCCCTACAAAGGAACGAATTTTCAATTTCTCTCTGCGACCATCTGGATAGACAATGAGGTCATAAAAAAACCCGTCTTGCTCGTCCCACATTTGCCTCTCATCATGCATAGTATTGGAAATATACACAAATTGCTCAAAAAATACAGTGGCCATCCCTTCATACACCGGCTGCTCCTTAGCCAGCTCTAAACATATCCTCATAAGCACCAAGGAATAAAATCCCATCCATCCGGTGGCATCTGATTGCTGCATGACTTCTCCATGGGATAAAGGATTACTTCTGTCGATAATAGATATGTTATCTAACCCTAAAAACCCCCCTTCAAAAAGGTTATTTCCGGATCTATCTACGCGGTTGAGCCACCAATCGTAATTGTGCATTAATTTTAAAAAGCCCCACTGCAAAAAGTATTTATCCGGCTTTTTACCCATGGATCGTTCTTTATCAAAAATACGGAATAAAGCCCATGCTTGCACAGGAGGATTTAAATCAGAAAACCCCCATTCATAAGCGGGAATCTGACCGTTCGAATGCTGATACATATGAGTCAATAAGATGCGCATCTGATTTTTAGCAAAAAATGAATCTACAAGAGCAAAAGTCATCGCATGAAAAGCAAGATCCCATGCCGCAAACCATGGATACTCCCATTTATCCGGCATAGAAAACACATCGATCGCGTAAATATGGCTCCAACGGCCATTACGAATTTCTCCCCTGCCTGCAGGTGGAGGACAGTGGGGGTTATCTCCCTGCAGCCATTTTTGCACATTATAATAGTAAAACTGCTTGGTCCAAATCATTCCAGACCAAGCAAGCCTCTGAATTTTTTTATCTTCCGCAGAAGTTATATGTCCCTGTATCTGGTCATAAAACTCATCGGCTTCTTGCTTTCGTCGTGCTATGATTTGAGCCGCTTCCAGCAATGGATCTGATTGGATAGGACTATCACTGAGTCGGAAATAAAAAACCTTTGAGCTTTTCCCAGGTATAGAAATAGGTCCATAGTGAAAGGATGCTTTAGTCCCTTTTTTTTCAGGATTTGTAGCAGCTTCTTTGTGGATGACATATCGATGAAAGGCATCTTTTACAAACGGGCTTAAGCTTCGAGAAGAGGATCCGTATAATTTTTCATTATGCGTTTCATTATCAGTAAAAAGAATTTCATCTGGTGTTTTTCCATAAAGATACATGGAAGGGACTAAATAATTCGAAATGACCTTAGCAGGTTTTGGCAGCTTTGCGCTGTTGGCAAAGATCACAGAAATCCCTTCCCTTGAGGATTCCACGCTGATCTCCGGGACGACTCCCCTTACCTCTTTCCACGACCATTGATTTCGATACCATAAATGAGGCAAAAGATGAATGGTAGCTTCATTTTCCCCTCGATTACAAATTTCCACCTTCACGCAAATATCTTGTGTATCTACTTTGGCATATTCAATAAAGATATCGAAATAGTTACCATGATCAAAAACACCTGTATCTGTAATCTCAAATTCCCTATCCAAGGTGGATCTTTTTTTGTTGTTTTCTACCAAAGACTCATAGGGGAAAGATTCATGGGGATACTTATATAAATATTTTAGGTAAGAGTTAGTTGGGGTAGCATCAAGATAGTAATAACATTCCTTGACATCTTCACCATGATTACCCTCAAAAGGGGTTAGACCAAAAAGGCGCTCCTTTAAAATAGGATCTTTACCATTCCAAAAGGCAAAAGCAAATACCATAGTTTGGTAGTAATCGCAAATTCCTGCTATGCCATCTTCACCCCAGCGGTAGGCCTTGGAGCGGGCCATATCATGGGTTAAGTAATTCCAGGCATCTCCACTTGAGCTGTAGTCCTCACGAACTGTACCCCAAGAGCGCTCTGAGACGTAAGGCCCCCATTTTTTCCAGTCTGGTATTAGATCTTCTAAAGTTTGATCTAACCTTAATTGTTCTTGCGTTTTTTTCATGACTAAAAAAAGATCCCCACTTGTGGTTCGGAGTGAATATTAACTTGGCAGATTTTGAACGCGAAATAAATAAGCCATCACCTCCTGTAGGTGCCAAAGAAGCTCTTCATTCATGCCGTTATTCTTAGTTAGCTCAATCGCTTTTTCCATATGATTGATGGCGTTATGCAAAGAAGTCAGGCAATCATGATTAGTAACTTGCTTTTTTACAGCCTCAATGTCATGGATCATTTGCTGGTAGAGGACAATATCTCCGCACTTATCCGTAGGAGACTGATTCAGACGGATGAGATGAGGTCGCAGCGTATCTGCAATCTCTTTGATTGCATGATGTGTTTTATGATTTCTTGGACTTGGCGACTGAACAGTTTCCGAAGACATATGTACTCTCACCCTAAAATAATGGATTATCTCTTAATTTGCACTGTAGGGGATTTGATCTATTTGCACAATAGGCTGTGTTTATTTTGTGACTTAACTAAAAAAATATAGATCATTTGATCGAGAAATTGCTCTTTGAAAAAAAATAAAATGAGGGGCTATACTCTTTATCCCTAGATCTTTTTTCAAGGAGACATTGTATGTCTATTTCCCCATTTGCCTCTTACCGTACTCAAATGCTTGCCACTTCTACCTCTAGCGTATCTTTGTATGAACTCAGTGAGCCGGGACTCTCCAGTTGCACACAAGAATTTGAGGATTACTTGTCTTCCATTGAAGAGCAAATCCATGAAATAGATGAGCAGCTATTTATAAATTATAGTAGACCCTTTTTTTCTCTTTTGCCACAAAGATCGATAGATACCAGCACACCTTCGATCCCTCAAAATTCTCTACGGGAAGCTGTTCAGAACACGACGGTCTACAAGCAGGAGCTGTCTTTCTTTCAAAAGCATCTTCAAAGCTTTCTTATTCCCCTCTCGACTCGCAAAGAGCTTGGAAGTCCAGCGGGATATTTGAATACAAAACATCAATTGGTAATTGCCCCCCAAGTAAATATAGAGCAGGCCGAGCAGATACATCATTTACTGCAAAGGATCCAGGACATCCTCGACAGGATTCCCGAGCCTAAAGAAAAAATCGATATGCTAAGAATGGTGTATATAGCGCAACGCACTGCAGCTACCCTAAGTGAGCTCTGCTCCAACCCCTCTGCCCTTGAGCCAAAGTTAGATTCCCTTGATGCTTTATCTGGTAACTTCACTGAAATTTTAGATACCTTTGCCAAAATGCAAGAGCGGGGTGCTAGTGATTTGAGCCATGATCCACTGACCTACTTACTTATGCCACCCATGCAAACTCTGATTGAATCCCTAAAAAAACTATGTGTGACATTCATGGCAGATAAGTCTCCATCAAATTCTGCGCTTATCTCTATGCTAAAACAACTTTCAGCAGCCACGCATGAGCTTTTGAGCATCTTTCCACGTAGGGAACTTGCGGTGTCTTTTCCTCCCCCAAGTATCACAGCAACTCCTCATGGGCTCTCTTCCTATAATCCCCTACGGGAGCTTGAGTCCTTTGCCTCACCACCCTTTTTATCTGCGCCTAAAAGTAACCCTTCATCCTTAAAAATGGCGTTTGGCCTCCCAAGAAATCCAGCATCTCTTCTTACGCAAATGCTTGCTAGCAACCCTTTAGTTGCAGACACTAAAGCTGCAGGAGAAAAACAGATAGAAATTCCTGAGCATATCAGAGAATTTGATAGCTTTATTCTTTCTATAGAACAAAAAATCCAAGACATCCACAATACATTACTACCCTTTACTACAAGAAATCAATTTGCAAGCTTCTCCATAGAGGCCAGAAAAGATAGGGGAGATCCCACTTTAATAGCCTCCTATACAAAAGCTTTGGAAGTGCAGCAAGAGCTTTTTTTTTACAAAAAAAGTCTTACCTTATTCCTCCAACCTGCGGCTCATCGAGAAAAATTACCCAATCAGGGATACTACCTCAATTGTCACCAGCAAGTCGTCATCGCACCTCAGGTTACTGTTCTTCAATCGGAGGCGCTAGTAAAACTTATCGATCATATAGATCTCATCCTTGCTTTGTTCTCCATCGAATATGCACCCCTTGATGTATTTGCAAGTATTTATAGAGTACAAGAACTCGCTACCCTACTGCCCCCATCCTTGCTTGCAGCAAAATCATCTCCAAGCGCACCTATTCCAGTGGATGAGCTATCTTTGCAGCTACAAAGAATTACAAACGAAGCAGAAGAGATCACTCGGGAAAATACCTATATGTTCAAAAGAGCTCTGGCAGCTCAAGCTTATGTACATGCCCTTACCGACCTTAGGGAAAAGCTGCCATATTACCGGCAAGCTTTTGATACCACTTCTATGCTGCAAGCTCAATACAGCTCCATAGATAACTATGTGATGAATCTAAAAAAAGTATATAATCTACTAACCCCGGCCTTTTTTACTTCAATGCATAAAAAAAAATCATTTTCTTTCGATGACCACTCTGATAGAGCAAGAAGTAGTAGTAATGCCTCCCGCTCGTATAGCCCTTTTGTGGAAGAGCAATTTTTCTTTGATGACGACTTAAAGTATAAAGAAATCAAAAAAACCCTTTATCTGAAAGGGGACTTCCCTAAAGAGGGGTTTTGTGAGGTAAGAGGTTTTGGACCGGGCATAGAGGAAAAATCTAGCTCTATTCGCTTTGACTGCGGCAGCATCCCTCATTTTATTCTTATATTCCCCCAAGTGCCCTCCGAGGAAGAATCTATCCGGGAAAACTATTTTTTCTATCTTGTACACGTAGATCCTGATGGAGTGGAAACTGTGCAAGTGGAAGAGCCATTTTCCTGGGATTGTTTGAAAGAGGAAAAGAGCCCATTAGAAGTAAGCTTTCCTCCGAGATCTTTTTAACATTCACACATCGATGTCAGCCATAGGAATGCTGACATCGC
>JBEIFG010000029.1:0-13435 GCA_040382555.1 Chlamydiales bacterium
ATTTATTTTCACAGTGTGTGATCAAATCTATAGATTCTTAGCAAATATATTTGACTGGATTTGCAGCTTTTTTATTACAAGCCCTGAATGCGAAGAAGAAGAGCTCCCAGAAAAGAGGCTAATTAATGAATTACAAGCTTTGCAAATA
Source organism: Chlamydiales bacterium (assembly GCA_040382555.1). Classification (GTDB taxonomy): domain Bacteria; phylum Chlamydiota; class Chlamydiia; order Chlamydiales; family Rhabdochlamydiaceae; genus VGMB01. The sequence continues at coordinate 149 of JBEIFG010000029.1, forward strand.
GCATTAAGCAACCCAGAGGCTTCCGGCCAAGTAATCATTTCCACCATCGATGCCATGGAAGTGTCATTTCCAGGATTCAAAGATCGACTTTTAGTAAATATAGAAGAGGCTGAAGCCGCAGGGACCATGTACCTTCCTGGTTTTATTGAACAAAATTCCAAATCCCCTTTAGTTATTAGAGGAGTAGCCCATTACCTTGACTCATTAAATCAATAATCTTTTTTTAAGCACTCTTTTTTTTAAAAAAGAGTGCTTAAAATGATCTTTTTTCAATTTCATAGGGATAAGATTCTCTAAGTAGTTCCCCAAAAGCTTTCTGATATTTTTGCACAATAAAAGGGCAAGAAATCAAGAGGGCGTTTTCCGCATTGATCGTAAAAGCTGTTTTGCTAAAATTGCAAGAACCTGTCCACACTTTATCGCTGCCAAATAGAATAAATTTATTATGAAGCTTTGGGACAATCTTTTTAAAGGTGCTCTCATTTTTTACGTAGAAGGGTTTTTTACATTTCCAGAGATAGATGTCTAAATGATTTTCCTTAATAAAATTATAAATAGGTAGCATGTCGGGAATAATTTTAGGGTCCGTTATGATGGTGATAGTAACCCCTCGTTGCTTAGCCTGGATTAGCGCATCTAATATGGATCTGGCTTTTAGCTGATAGACCGCAATTTGTATGGAAAGATTCTCATTATTTATTAATTGAATCAGTTTTTGCTCTAAATTTTCACTATGAGAAAAGTACACCTCAGTTTGGCATGTATTCGTAGGCTCTGCTTGAGCCCTTGTGGACCCTAATATACTCATCAAAGCTAGGAAATAAATGAGCTTATTTATCTTCATGGGGATAAAATTTTTTGTAAGTACAGTTGAACATTCCAGTGCTTAATCAAAGACTTCCATTTGCGAGCTTGAGTAGCCTTGGCATGAGAGGAAAGAGAGAAAAATAATTTTTGATCCTTGATGGGATTATAGAAGGTAATGATTTCATTTTTTTGATACAAGCTGTAAGGCTTTAGATAGTAAAGGTAATTATTTTCTAAAAGAAACGTCTTTGAGGAGTTGGAACTAGAAATAAAGGACCCTTCTTTTTGAGGCATATCCGTTTGAAATAAGTGCAGCATATTTTCTGAAGAAGGAGCTTCTTCTTTCCAAAAAGGAAAAGCTTCCATAAGCGATTCCGCTCCACTACTATGCCAAGAATGTAACGAGATTTCTTTGGCCAAGCCCATCGCATGCTTGGCTATTTCAGCTATTTCAAGAGGATGCTGCGACTTTTTTTCAAGCCACAGGATTGTTTCATTAGAAAGGCATGAAATGCATTCGATACTTGGTAGGGAAGATATTAAGCGTTTGGCTATAGATACTTGCTGACTGAATTTACAGGAAGGAGATACGGATAACTGGCCGATCCGGCAAGAGGATGCGTATTTAGATGTAGTGAGTAGGTAATCATAAATGCCGATAATATCCCTACGTTTGGCAGGAAGTACAAAGGGAAGATAGGCAGCTATAGCTCCTAAAACTAAGCAAAAGCATAAAGCTGGAAAATGAATGTATTGATTGATCCAAGCTAAAAAACCCAGCATCGGTATGCTCATAGTGCAAAGCGATTTTTGGTAATTTTTTTCAGAAAAAAGGCTCATCTCTTTGCTACCGATTAAACACTGCCAAAGAGTTAGAGGTGCAAATGGAAGTATTAGCTGTAATTGGTGATTGGCTAGGGCAATGCTTGACATAGCCAATAAAGTCAATACGCTCATAGTCATACCGACCTTAATAGATAAGTTTTCTATTTCTTTAAAAAAAAGCAGAGGAGATAGGGCTGTTTTTTTTAAATCAAAATAAAATAACTGAGTCCAGTGAAAGCAGACATCAAGCAGGGGAAAGAAAAGAAATAAAGAAGAATAGGGGGTTAGATAATCAGCAAGCAAAAAAAAGCAAATAAAAGAGGATATCACAAGGGTGCATTGTGTACTTGCGAAGCTTAATCCTGGTAACCAAAATGTAGAATCTTTCCATAGTTTAAGATTGAGAAACCAAGAGAAGTTTTTTAAGGGAAATATTTGAAAATGTTGATACTTTCTTAGAATAAAACTACACGAAAGACAGAATCTAGCAAGGGTGGAAATAAAAATAGCAAGAGGCCAGCAGTACTCTTTTAAAAAGGGCCATGTGCTTAGGGCACAAATAAATAAAACAGCTGGAGAGGCAAGTAAGCTCCAAAGGGGCCTTGGAATCCTAGCTAGAGCGAAGATTCCTGAATGAAGGGTTTTTAAATTGAGATGGATAGCAGAGCTAAAACACAGAATAAAAATATAGAGACTATAAAGAGAAAACCCTTTGATCCACATCCAAGTAAAAGAAGCAAAAATCAATAGTATACCAAGGAATAGAGAATTTGAGAGCCATTGGTTTATCGTAATTTGACAGATTTTTTTTTCTTTTCGATGGACTCGAATAGCTTCTCTTAAGAACTCGAGTCCTCCCCAATAAAAACTCTCCAGTAAAAATAAAGAGACTTTGGTAGCAAAGGCTAAAAAGAAAACATCTAAACTGATTAATGGGAAAATGATTACCAAATCTAACCAAAAAATAATTCCTCTAAAAAAGGAATTTAGGGAATAGTATCTAGTTCGATACCAAGCGTAGCTAGAGGAGCGTTTAAACAATAAAAAAAAAGATAGGGAGGGAAAATCTTTTAGTGATTCCATAAGACAAGCTCCTTAGTGAAGAGGGAACTGGGCGAAAGATTTCTAAAAGCTCTTACCCCTTTTTCACTGGAAATATAAGAAGCAATTTTCAGAGTGATAAGATATTTTATTTGCTTAATTTGCTCGGGATTTGTGGTATAAAGAAGGTTGCTTAAGCAGGAAAGGGCTAAAGGAGACCCGGGGTTAAATAAATCTTGAATATGGGATAAATAGAATGATTTTTTTTCTTCCATGGATAAATGCTTACAAAATATCGATGCGTTATCGATTCTTTCATACACCTCATTAAATAGTTTTTTGAGTTTGTCTTTTGGTAGGCTAACGTGGCCGGTAAAGTGAAGCCTTTGCCCTAATATGTGCACACATTCACTGCCTTTAAAGTCACTCTCGCTAGATCCTTTTCCAGCGCCATTCCAAAAAATCAATGAGGTTTTTTTGGCACTTAATTTTAACCTATGTGCTAAAAGAGTACTTTCGATCGTTTTTTTTGCAGCTAGCACTTTGTGGGGACAAGCACTGATAAATAGAATATCATCACAGTATCTAGCATAAAATATATCTTTTTCATGCTCAAATATAGCATCCATGCTGCTTAAGTAAAAGTTTACTAAAAGATTGGAGGGTAGATGTCCCATAGGTATGATCGTTTTATCCTCAAACCCCTTTCTTGGAGGGGAAACTATTTGCTTGAGGAGGGATAAAAAATTGGGATTATTGATATCTAAAGCGACAGACAGCTTTTTCCAAAGCAAAGACTCTGGATCTGTGGGTATAGAGCTGGAGTAGGATTCTATGTCTGTTTTAAAAACATAAAGCCCCCGGCTTTGGGGACTAGTGTGATGTAATCTGTGTTGAAGGGTGAATTTTTTTAAGTTTTTAATGATATGAAAAAAATGCTTATTTTTGCGAAAAGAGTAGAGGTTATCAGAAAAATAAGGGGATAAAAAGTTTTCAAGTCCCATTGTAGTGGTTTTAAACACTACAAGATCTTTAGGATGATCCACGTAAAAGATGCTTCGGACTTTATTTTTGATAGTGGAGCGCTTATAGCAAAGCGGTTGAAAAGTCCATTTTCCTTCTGGTATTAATCTTGCACATTCTTTAGAGAACTTAGCTTTATTATGCAAAATGTCATCAAGTTGATCTAAGGTGGTCTCAGATAGATAGCTTAAACGATCGCTATCGCGCTGAATTTGTAGCTCCTCTAAGGCCGTGAGGTAACTTCGTGGATCTTTAAGAAAAGCTTCAATGTTCATAAATTAAATAAGCGCTGCGAATAATTGTTTTTCTGTTTTTTAATAGCTCAACATAAAGCCGCAGCTTCTATGAAAAGCCCCTTTGAAAAGCAGCGCTTAACACAATCCATAGAAGATAATAGATTAAAATAAAATCTTTTTTAATAAGACAAGGCTCATAAAAGGTTGTTTTATGAGCCCAAAGATAAGATTAAGCTTTTTTCTTAGCTTTTTTTCCATTTATAGATATAGAAGCTGTATCTGTGTGATCGATCCATATAGGAGAGCTCCAAGCAATGTGACCATCTTCTTGCTGTGTCCTTAGGTAGTAATAGCAGAAGGGAGGCTTTTCATCTTTTGCAGGGTAAGCTATTTTCTGAATAGACTCAGAGTCATCATGGGCAAATTCAAAATAACTCTCTTTGGGATGGAACGTATGAAGAACTTCACCGTTACGGATGATACTTACTTCTTTAATGCCTGTGGTACCAGCGACAAATCCTGTGATGTGGCGATTAAAGCCCAAACCAGGTTTTGCTTTGGTATTAAGTTCAGCACCCATAAGAGATCCTGCGATTGAAAAACCCACAATGATACGCTCACCAGTGGTGGCGTAGCATTGTCTATTATAAAGAGCTAGCATAAGAGCTTCCCGAGTTTGCTCAATGGCAAAAATGGCTGTCATCCCTGGAGAGTATTGTACTTGCTGGCTATCTAGAAACTCTTCGTAAACACCCCTGTCATCATAGCCACCAGCTACAAATCCAAAGCGGCAATTTTCCTTAAGAGCCTGTCGTATAGATCCTTTTTCAGTTTCAAAGACCCCTTTTTTATCTAAAGAGGTAATGGGACGTAAGTTGCCCTCTTTAGTGGTGCACTCTGAAGATCCCCAGGCGTTGTATATTTCAACCACTCTTTCGAATTCTGGGCTAAAGTCTTTAAAATTCGTTTCCCTGCCTTTGGCCATGGTAAACGAGGGAATCGCTATCATTTCTTTAGGATTTACTGTTTTATATAGCTTTTTCAAAGTATTCGTTTTTGCGTCTTTAATGCGGCAAATGGGTTTATTATCTTTAAGATAGATACATTGTCTTAAACCCTCTTCTGGCTCCTCGGAAAACCACTGAAACCCAAGAAAAGTAGTAAAACGACTTTCTTCATTAAATTCAGCTACTTGGGCTGAAATTTGTTTCCACTGCTCATTGGAGGTCTCTTCCGCACTCTCAAAAGAGGAGGATGCAAAAAACTGCATTGATTTTTCGTCTCTTACGTGTCTCATGCATGCTTCTAAATTCTCTTGAGAATCGTATCTTTCGAATTCACCATGCAGCTCTCCCCAGTATAGACTCTTATCGAAGTCAGAAAAGCATTTTATGGGCGCTGAAAAGAATTTTTCACCAGATTGCAAGTTTTGAAGCTGAATTTTATAAACGCCTGCTTCATTAAAATATAAGTTGGGCAGATTCAAGAAGCCGGTCTCAGGAACAAATAATTTCCAGCTTAAGTTTTCTCTAAGGTGCTCATAACTCAGCTCGATAAGAGTACCTTCAGGTGCGTTGTGTGTAAGATTGCCGAAGGCATCCTCGAAGCGCAAAACCACATCAAATCTTTTATTTTTTGAAACAATAGAGGGTGTAAGAGCTCTAATATTCTTTAAGACGTTTCCGCGGATATCCACACTGAATACCTCGCTCTCTTTATAATCCCCTTTTCCTTTGGTATCGATAGAGAGATGGAAAGTTCTTCTTCTCTGTGTGATGGTTTGAGCTCTATTTCCTTTTTGCGCCTGCTCAGCCTTTCCTTTTTCTGGAGTGCCAAGGAGGATCACCACCGTTTCACCCGATTTTATTTCTGAGGGCAGAGAGAACTCAAATGCATGAGCGTATTTTTCTGTCGCATCGAGTTCTTTGGCGGATAGGGTTTTTCCGTCGGGCATTTCGGCCCAGATCATATTTTTTTTATCTTTGGGGTTACATTCAGGAATCTGCCAATCTGTTTCTTTACCGGTAGACAGAAGGTCGAATTTAAGTTTAGTTCCTTTGGGAAGAGAAACGGAGGAAGTATAACAAAACTTCCATGTAGAAACGTCTCCTGCCGAGATAGAATGAGGTTCTGTGTAGCAGATTGATCGGCGCATTGTTGTTTAGCTCCATAATGATAACTGATTCAATATGTAGATTGTGCCCAAAGAACTTTTGTTTTTCAAGTTTCATTCGAAAAGATCTTCAGAAGAATCCTTTTTTTTAAGCACTAGTGTAAGGAGTAATTTTTATTTTATTAATCGATCTTTCGTCTGAGCTTAGCACTTCTAGCTCAAAGTTATCGTGATGGATGGTCCACCCTTTAGAAGGAATCGACCCCGCTTTATGAAAGACGTACCCTCCGATGGTATCATAGTCTGGGTTCGATGGGATCTTTATCCCTAATTCTTCTTCTACCTCAAATACGCTCATTTGGGCTTCGATGATCCACCCTCCGCCAGCTAGTGAGGTGAATAGATCTACATTTTGGGTATCATACTCATCTTCAATTTCACCCACGAGCTCTTCAAGAATATCTTCAATGGTTACGATTCCCTCGGTTCCTCCATATTCATTCACAACGATAGCTAAATGAATTTGTTTATTTCTAAATTCTTGCAGCAGAACAGCAATTTTTTTAGTTTCAGGAGTATAAACTACCGGTTTTATGATCGATTGGATGCTTTTATTTTCTAAAGATGAGGCTAGGCCTCGATTTTTTATAAATAAGTTAAGTACATCTTTGTAGAGTAAGACCCCTACAATAGTATCTACGTTTTCCTTATACACAGGGATTCTGCTGTAACCTTCTTGCAAAAAATATTTAGTAGCTTCGCTGATAGTAGATTCTACCGAAATGCTAAAAATCCTCATTCTCGGTACCATCACCTCTCTTGCAATCCTATCTTTAAAAGAGATCACGGAGTAGATTAACTTTTTTTCATTTTCTTCGAGGAGTGACTCCACTTCAGAATCTTTTAACCACTCTAAGATTTTATCTTGTGCTCTAAATGAAGGAGAGAGTGATAGCTGAGTTTTTTTAGGAAAAAATAAAATATTAAACTTTAAAAAACCTAAGGTGAAAGGTAAAGTTAAAGTAAGTAGTATTGAACAAGGTGTGGTTAACATCTTAAACCAAAATCGGGGACTTCTGGCACACAAGAATTGAACAAAAAAATCGCTGATAACCGTAATAGAAACTGCTATAAACGTGTTAACGGTGAGTAGAGAGACAAGAGCGGAGAGTTGAATGCTTTTCTGCTTATCTACTACACGAATGAGGGTCTCTTCGGTGACGAGAAAGAAAAAGAGGGAAATTCCAAAAATTAAATAAAAAATAAGCTTAGAAAAGTTCAAGGAAAACCAAATGGCATCCCATTCATGCCCTGCCACGAAAAAACGGAGCAATTTAGGGAAATAATGAAAACCTTCCCGTTTTAATTCTTCTTTGGTTTGAGTTTTGCCCAGTCTTTGCAATGAGAAATTCAATCCTGATACAATAAAGGCGCAAATCAAAAAAAAGAAACAATATAAAAGCTTTTCAGTGTAAATCGACATATTGGTTTCATCCCCAAAATGTCATTAAACGGCTTTGCTATGTTTTATACAATACTTTTTTTAAGGGCTACTTACGAGAGTATTGGATAAGAAATCCTAGGGCAACCTTTAAATGAAGATAGGAATTAAGCAGATAAGTATAGTTGATGCGCCTTAAGGAACTTCATGCAAACATTTTCTTTTCGTCGCATCTGCGCTCTAGCTTTGGGATCAATGTCATCATACCCAAGTAGGTGAAGAAGTCCGTGTACAAGATAAAGGGTTGCTTCTTTGTAGGGATCTTTTGTTTTTTTGCTGGAGTATTCAATAGCTGTGCGGGGGCAGATAAATACTTCGCCGAGCACTTTATAGCCTGAATGATCTGGATCATCGATGGGGAAGGTAATGCAGTCTGTAGTAGTGGGATCATTGAAAAAATCCTCATGCAGCTGGCATATCTTTTTGGTGGTTACAAACTGGATACTTATTTCATCACAGGGACATGATAGATGCCTCAAAAGCTGCTCTACCAGTTTTTTTGTAGACCTGGCGCTTATTTTAAGATCTTTTTGCTTTGAAGTGTAATAGATTTTCACAAGATTTTACTGAATTAGGGGCAGTAGAGGTAATCTACTGCCTACATAAAAGATTAAGGCATAACTGGTGTTTTAGGAAGGCCAGTTATTTTTTTATTTTCTTCGTCATTCCAGCGGCCTAATTTACGTAAAACATCAACGCGCTCAAAACGTTTGAGTACATTGCGTTTTTTTCCGCCTTTATTGGATTTTCCGTAGCTTGGGTGTCTAGACATTTGAGTTCCTCTGTCGCGGGTTATTTTATTTTAGGGATAAAGACGAGACCGCTTGCATCGATTGAATTTGCGTGCGGCTTATATCCTAAAGGAAGATTGTCTTTTTTTGATCCTGTTTTCGCTGAAGGTGCCCGGCAACGTTTGGGGCAACGATTTCTTCTTTCTTCTTGCTTACTGATACGTACCATGATGTAGTGTCTCCAAAAAATCTTTATTTTTGCAGTTATTATAGGTACAGATCTTAAATGTTTCAATAACTTTTAGTTTGAACACAAAGTATACCCTGCATCTTGGTACAATTTAAATTTTTTTTCAAAAATTTCTCGTTTAGCCGGATGGGTTTGATCATCCATTTCATAGATTGCTTTAAGATCAGGTGTTTGTAGGATAGCTTGGGAGGTTAAGTTAAAAATATAATGCAACTGGCTATAGCTGGGTTGGGGAAGGATAAGCTGTATCAGGCTATTTGGAAAAGATCCATCCAAGGAATGGGGTAGGAAAGATTCTTTAGGTTCATTCCAAAGCAACTGACTTACAAAATGAAGAGTCGTTTTATCCGCGCAAAGAATATAGAGATTTTTTTTCATCCGAAGATGTTTATGAGCCGTGCTTACGATAGCGCCGAGTTTATGCCGCGTTTCTTTAACAGAAAAATATATAATTTTAATTTGGTTCACTACTAGGGATAGGGGGTGAGGATTTATGATTTTCATTTGGGATAATAACCCCGCAAGAGACAATATATTTGATGGCATCTTCTGCTTTCATGTCTAGGTGGATCAAATCTTTTTCTTCAAACATCATTAAAAAACCGGTCGTGGGGTTGGGAGTAGTTGGGACAAGCACAGAAATAAGTTTTTTACCCGTTTCTCTACAGCATACAGGGGGGTGATTCCCTAGCAATAAGTCCAATTACATATACATCGACTCTTGGAAAGGGAACCATAACCACTCTTTGAAAAGATTTTTTATCTGAAGTGAATAGGGTTTTGATAATATCTTGTGAAGTTTTGTAGACCATATTCACCAAAGGGATTTTTTGAATGATTTTTTCAGTCCCTTTTAAAATATGGTGAAGCAAAAACCATCTGGTGATCAATCCAAGCCCTATCGTAAAGAAAAAAAGGGCCAAAAGGATTAAAATTTTACTTACGTAGCTAATAATTTGATCTTGAGAGAAAAAAAATAGTCCATTTTGTACCCCAGGCATCGATTGAATAAGTCCTGACACTAGCCCAATAAATGGTTTGGTAAAAAAGTTTACGAGGAAAATAACTACCGCCACTGTAACGGCCAGCGGCAGAAGGATCACAAGACCTGTAATAAAGTGTTTTTTCATAGCAACCTTTTTTGAAAAAGATGAGTGTATCTATAAGAAAGAGGGAATGTACTCATCGTTTTATGATTTTCTTTTTCTTTTGTGCTTTTTTTCTTTGGGATGACGCTTTTCTTTTTTTTTCTTCACTAAAGGCTTGGGAGGGTGAGAAGATTTGGGACTTCTTCCACCAAGAATTCGCCATTTGGATTCTTGCAAAATAAAGTCAACGGATAGTAATTCGATTTGAATTTTATCTCCAATGCGATGGTGAATTTTTTTCTTTTCACCCAATAGACTATTGGATTTAGCATCGAAAATAAAAAAATCATCTTCAAGTTCAGAAATATGCAAAAAGCCCTCAAGGGAGTAGGGTGCTATCTCGAAATAGAGTCCAAAGGGTTTTATTTTAGATATAGAGGCATCAAAAAATCTATCTGGATCTTCATCCAGATATTTTTTGAGCAGCCGCAATTTTTTCAATGTTTTTACACTCATTTCAGCTTTAAAGCTTAAACGTTCTTTTTCAGAGCATTCTAAGGAGATGAGCTCAAGATTTGAGTCTAGGGGCTGTTGATTGAATAAAAGTCTCTGGACAACTAGATCGGGATAGCGACGAATAGGGCTTGTAAAATGACAATAATGCTCTAAGGATAAGCCAAAATGACCGATATTTTCCGCAGAGTAAGCCGCTAGCTTCATGCTGCGAATAAAAGCGATACTTAGCTGCTGTGCAAAGGGAGTATCTTTAGCCTTTTCAAAAAGAGACTGAAGTTCTCTTAATGAGGTGTCCTTTAAAGGGAATCCGAGCGAGCGAGCTAATACACCAAAATCTTCCATACTATCGGGAGCGGGCTCTTCATGGATTCTATAGGGTAAAGGTTTACCTTGGTCTGCCAGGTGTTTTGCTACCACCTCGTTGGCCTTTAACATGAATTCTTCGACCAGCTGATGAGATAGGTCATATTCTACGATCTTGAATCCAGTGGGCATCCCCTGAGGGTCAATTTCTAGTACTACTTCAGGTAAGGCAAAATCAATACTTCCCCGAGAGTATCTTTTTTTCTTTAAAAGAAGGCAAAGCTCTTTCATGAGCATTAAAGTTTTAGCATGGGAGCTTTTTTTCTTTTCATCTAAAATTTCTTTGGCTTCTTCATAGGTAAACCTTGTTTTACTATGTATCACAGAGCGATGAATTTGATATTTACTTAAGGTTCCCTCGAAGTCAAAATTCATAATCACAGAAATACAAAGGCGATCGACATTTGGACGCAAGCTGCAAAGATTGTTAGATAGTTCCTCAGGCAACATAGGAACGCATTTACCAGGAAAATAGGTAGAGTTGCCTCGCAAAAAAGCTTCCTTATCCAGAGCAGATCCTTGGGGTACATAGTGGGCCACATCCGCGATATGAACCATAAGAGTATACCCTAGTTCATCTTTGGCAAGAGATAGAGCATCATCGAAATCCTTAGCCGTGTCGGGATCAATGGTAAAGGTTTCTATTTCTGTGAGATTTAGACGATCTTCCTTATCCATTTCAGACACACTATCTCCATAGGATTTTGCTTGCTCTATAGAGGGGGTAGGAAATTTGCTGCGAAGAGAAAATTCCTCTATGGCAGCAGGGATATCTAACGTGGGGTCGGTGATATGACCGATAAGATGAGAGATCTCACAAAGTGGGGGTTTATTTTGGCCGCCCCATTCATTTACCTTAAGTATGACTCTATCTCCTACCTTTACGTCAAATCCAGTGGGAGCAATTACCTCTGCAGGACGCTGGGCACCGAATAGAGGAATATGAGCGAGTAAACGCATTCCCTCTTCTTTAAATCGTATAATACCTGCAAGGTGAGATCTTGTTCTTTTCACAATATTGATTACTTTTCCTTCGGGACCTTTGTCAGGTTTAGAGGATGGATAGACAGCAATTTCAACGATATCCCCATCTACGGCGTTATCGGTAAGATGCTTAGGGATAAAGACGTCTTGTTTGAGTAAAGAGGTGGGATCAGGTATAACAAATCCAAACCCTCTTGGATGCATTCGCAAGGTGCCAGTAGCAAGGGGGGGTGTTTGTGAGGGGTTGGCTAGTGAGAGTTTTTTCTTTTTTGTTTCGATAAAGCCTTCGCATAAAAGAGAAGTAATGATTTTTTTCCAATAGCTAGATCATCTTCAGATAGCCCAAGAGTTTCCATAAGATGAGATTGACTCATGGGACTATAAGAGGGGTCTTGTAGTAGAGCTTTAATCTTTTTTAAAAGGGATTCTTCTTTAGCTTGAGAAGACTTCGGTTTTTTAGTTTTTTTCGAGTTCATTCTTCCTTTCATTGTGTAAAAATCCTTTCGATATTAGCTCTTGAGTCAAAGTTTCGCAGGAAGTAAAAAGATGGGAATTTATTCCAAGCGATGAAGCTTTTTCGACATATTCCTTTATGTCATCAGTATAAAAACAATCATTTATTTCGGAAGAAGATTTTTTAAGAGCATATTGGTAAATATTAGGGTCTGGTTTGCGATAGCCTAACTCATAGGAGAGTACGAGTTGATCAAAAATTTTCAGTTCAGGATATTTATGAGTAGCAAATTCAAAGTGAGCAGGACAGGTATTGGAGAGTAAAATCAGTTCATTGCCTTGTTGTTTGAGCTGAGATAGTAGGGGAATCATGGGGTGATTTAATACAAAGATATCACATAAAGCCTCCAGAAAGTCTTCGTAGCGGACATTGCAGCCAAAAGTCTGGGAGAAAAATTGAAATAACACTTGAGTATCTATATTTCCTTTTTCATAAGAATCCACCAAAGGAGTCTGAAATAGTAAATGTTTTATTGCATGCACCTCTTTACCGGCAACTTTTGCCAGTTGCTCGCACATCTTATCATGTGAAAAAAAGAGGATGACATTTCCTAAATCGAAAAAAACAGTTTTGTTCAAAATAAACCCTGAGGTAAGTGAGGTCAAATGAAAAGGCTCATCATGCTTGATTCCCCGTTTTTTCACAAACTTTGCTTTCTATCGCTAAGGACTTAAAGGTAAAAATATTTTTTATTCGCCGATTTTCGTGCAGCTTTATGTGGATAGAAAAAAATGGTCAGTATTTCCTTTTTCCTTTATGCAAAAGAAAAAAGGAGATAGGTCATGGTAACAGGTCCGGAAAATAAACCATCTATTGAGCAGCCTAAAAATTTAAGAGAGCATAAAACGAATGGTCAACTGCAGAAAACTCAAAAGGTTTTTATGAGTCTAATCGATTGCTTAAGATCTAGTGCCTCTGAAAAACCAGCAAAACTGGCTTCCCTTCGAGAAAAAATTACCTTAGAATCTAAAAGCGATAGTCAGGTACTTACCAATTTAAAGAAAGCTATAGATAGACATGAAAACAGGGGGTTTTTTTCTGCCCTTTTTAGGACTAAAAGACCTTTAGATAAAGAGATGCTTAAAGCTTTAAGCTTCGATGAACAAAAACAGCTACTTTTACTTGACGGACTGAATGAAGAAGTAGAAGATAGCTATGTAAAAATCATTCTTGATTTTCTCCTTTCTAATCAAACATGCCTTCATTTGGGTGATTGCAAGCGTCTTACTAGCTTACCAGAGTCTATTTTTCATCAAGAATTAAAAGTGCTTAATCTTAGCAATACGGGGATAACG
>JBEIFG010000030.1:0-12893 GCA_040382555.1 Chlamydiales bacterium
AAAAAAGAGTACATTATTTCTCGATTCTACCGTCCACCTGAAATTGCGCTGTACTTGCCGTTTTCTTTTCCAGTAGATATGTGGGGTGCTGCTTGCATTTTATATGAGCTTTTGTTGAGTAAGCCTCTTTTTCCTGCTAGAAAAAATTCTGAACTATTTCGTATGTTTTGTGATTTTTTAGGACCTGTTCCTGAAGATTTAATTCCATCGAATCACTTTATTAAAAAGTATTTAATTCCTGTAGAAGATAATCCAAAATTTTTACAACTCAACCCCCAATCAGACTTGTTTGCAACGCGCTACTCGAATAGAAAAGAGGAATTCGAAAATGAATTTGATTATCTAAAAGCGTTATTAAAAGAGGAAGCTGTTGAGGAGAAGATATTTTTTTTTAAAGATTTTTTAATGAAGATTTTATGTTGGGATCCCACCCAGAGATTAACCCCAGAGCAAGCTTTGGAGCATCCTTTTATACTTCAGTCTCTGCAAAAAAAATAATTCCCAAGGTCGTATTGTGTTGTTGAATTCTTACCTTAAATGATAAATTTTCTATCTTTTGCAAATATTGAATAAAGTTATGTCATTTTTCCCATCTGTGTCTGCATCTTCAGAATATCAAAAAAAGGTGTCACCCATCTTTTCAGGCGGAGAGTTATCTCTGGCAAAAAAAGATTCGTTGAACAGGTGTCATCAAATCTCTTTTGCTAGCAAAAGCCCAGAAAAAGCTTTGCAAAGAAAGCCATCTTTTTCCCCGATTACTGATGACACCCACTCTTTGGATGGAGATTCACCTGCTGGCTTAAAAAAAGTTCCTCTTACACGTATTCAACACTTTCAAGAAGCTTCTAGACAAAGTTTGACTCCTACCCTGTTAGGTGTTACCAAAAAAAAGGCTGGTGATCATGCTTTTTTTTCACACAAAAAGATTTTTGTAAGCACACACTATCTAAGCCATTTAAAAGAGTGTAATGCTCTATTAGCCATAGACCAGTCCACAAGAGCACCCAAGATTTATTCGAAGCTTGATCCAATGAATGATCCTAAGGAATTTCTAAAAAAAAAAATAGCTCTTACCTTCCAGCATGCAAATAAAGCTTTAAAGAGCATGGTTTTGATTTCTTCGGGAGGTTTTGGCCATGTATATAGAGCAGTCTTATCTAGTGAAGTGGCTTCTGAGAGAAACTATGTAGTTGCCTTAAAAATTAACCGAATCTCTCAAGATACAATATATAAGGGCGCTATCTTAAAAGAAATTGCTATTTATAAGAAAATTCGAGAGCTTGATCAGGAAAATGCTTTGCCTTTTGGCCGATTCATTAAGGACTTTTCCCTAGACCCACACACTCATGTACTCATACAAGAATTTTATCCATGTAATTTGTATCAGTGGATGCAAGCTAGGAGCTCCAAGGGGCTTTCTATGGGTCTGACCTATGTGATGGCAAGACAGCTTTTTCAAGCTTTAAGCTTTTTAAAAAATCAATTAGGCCGGTTGATGCACAGCGATTTGAAGCCGGAAAATATTATGATAGCAACTCCAGGGGAGTTAAAGATAAAGATTATTGATTTTGGGGTTGCTAGTGTGGCCCCTCAAAAAAATAGCAAAGGTGAGGGATTAGGCTCTTTATTTTATCTAGCTCCTGAAGTGATTTTAAAACTACCCTTAGATGAAAGGGTAGATTTATGGAGTGTAGCGTGCATTCTTTTTGAAGTATATACTGGCTATCCCTTGTTTCCTGCTTCTTCTTATGCAGAACTTATTTCTATGATATGTGAATTGATAGGTCCAGTTCCCTCGGATAGGGTTGTAAACATCAGAAAGGGAGATCTCAAAAAACAATTCATTGCCGTTCCATCTTCTTCCGGAGGGTTTTTTTATGATTTTTATGTTCCCGGCATAGATTTACAGACTCATAGGGCTGAGGTATTTGCTAATTTTTTGGAGCGTAATGAATTTTCACCAAAGATTTCTCTGGATCCCCATCCACCTCTTGCTTATACGAATATCATTTTTTTTAAAGAGCTGCTTTTAAAGATCTTAATGTGGAGACCCGAGAGTAGAATTTCTCTTGAGGAGATTTTTGAGCATCCTTTTATGAAAAGGATGGAACAACGCATTCATTATTTATAAATTGCAAAGGTATTTTAACATGGCTTTTTTTACTACAGGTGCTTATAAATCTTCCTTTGATGCTTACCTCCTTCCGTCTTCTGTTGACTATGATATGGATGAGCAAAGTCTTCATTTATCAGATTTTTCCACGGGCCCTCAGACTTTGCAAAATACCATTCAAACCCTAGGAGATGAAGATAGGCGAGATCCTGATCAAAATGAATCGCCCTTATCGTATAAAGATTTAAAATTAGATGAATGTAATTCCGCGGAGTGGAGAGAAATTCAAGAGCTCCTGGGTTGCTATGCACTCGAAGAAAGTGTGCTTGATACGCAAGCTAAAGTAAATGAGGTTTTTTTTCAAAATACCTTTCCATCTTGTCATTTAGAGAGGCAGACTCTATTTCAGACTTCAACCAAATCTATGCCGAGAATAGAAAGACCTGAGGTTTCGCAAGAAGAATGTAGATCAGAAACTCTGGATTCCTTCCCTTCTTCTTTAGAGTCTGAAATAAAAAAAATAGCTATACGAAGCCCGCATTGGCACTGCTCTCTAATCCACTTACTGGGTAGTGGCACCTTCGGTTTGGTTTATGCTTCTGAGTTTAATAGTGTATTTTTAGATCAGCAAAAACAAGTAGCTGTTAAGATAACGATTCCTTCTGAAACATATGATCCCGAAGATCTTAAGTTGTCTATTAAGGAAGCCAATGTTCTTAAAATGCTAGCTCAACTTGATCCCATGGATGAAAAAAATGTAGCTCGTTATATCGATGCTGCCATATTAAATGAAAGCCAGATGTGCATCATACAAGATTTGTACGATATGAATTTAGCGCAGTTCATTATGTACAACAAACACAAAGGAATTTCTTTAGATAGAGTAGCTCAGATTACAGAGCAGATTTTACAAGGCCTTGAGTATCTACAATCCTTACCTAACCCTATGATTCACTGCGACCTTAAGCCAGCCAATATTTTGGTACAACTCAGTCCTTATCCAAAAATCAGAATATCAGACTTTGGATCCTCCCTATTTATCGGATTAGAAAATACACAAGGATTGTATCGTGTAACAAGAAATTATAGACCCCCTGAGGTGCAAACCCAAAATCCATTGACTCTAGCTCTTGATATGTGGAGCTTAGGTTGCATTTCTATTGAGCTACATGCAAGAGCTGAGCTTTTTAGAGCTAAATCATCCACGGATTTAATTCATCAACAAGCAAGTTTATTTGGACCTCTTTCGTTAAGGCTTGCAGAGCAGTTATCTGGAAAAGAGGTTGCTTTTGATCTAGATCCTGAGACGCCCGGTTATGTGAAAATAAGAAAGCTAACCAAGTATTCATCTGCCTGTAGCAGAGCCTTAAAAATTTTTGCTACCTATACTTCCGTGCAAGGGAAAAGAAGTTGTTATTCGCTCAAGAGAGATGAAAAGGTGCATTCGATTTATAATTACTCTTTATATAGCGATTTTTTAAGATCCTTATTCCATTTAGAGCCAAAGGCAAGGCCCTTACCGTTAGAAGCGCTTCAACATCCATTTATTTTGCAATTTAGAAGGGGCAATCCCTTTGCAGCCTCTGCTAGTTTACCGGTAAAAGCTACTGACGCATTTAAGTAAAATCAAAGACTTCACGGCTTAAGAAAACTTGTTGCCTAAAATTTTTTAGCCTCCTATATTTTTTTGCGCGGTGCACGAGGTTACATGTGGAAACAATAGGTTCTTATCTAATGTCTTTTTTTTCTTATCCCTTTTCCTGCTCAAGTTGGTTTAATTTTGCAAGTCGCACGGAATCTAGTAGCACTTCATCCCCCCTTTCTTCATCAAAAGCAAATGCATGGATAAAAAATAGCGCTATAGATTGTACTCAGAATGTAATGCACATCCAAGACCAAAACACCAGGATTTCTTCTGTAGCTATGAAAACCTTACCCATAGATGAAAAGTTTACCCCGTTAAGTGCAGAACACCTAGATTTATTACCTGTGGATGATCACTCTCCATTCGATATATTATCCTATGGCTTAAGCAGAGAGATTGCGATTAACGGGGGGATGCTAAAAATGGGTAGGAGTATTGGTAAAGGTGCCTTTGGTACTGTTTTTGAAGCAGTTTTCACACATGAGTCCTCGGATGAAGAACATTTGGTGGCAGTAAAAATTAATCGTCTTGAAAACAGAATGCAATTTAATATAGAGACGATCAAAAGTATGGTGATTGAATCCAATCTTCTTTACGAAATTTCTCGTTTAAACAGTAACGATGAAGTACCCATAGCCCGCTTTTTTACCGCTTGTTTTGTGAATCCCTTAAGAATTATATGTGTTCAGGAACTCTATGATACTAACTTAAGGAGCTATATTCAAAGTCATCGAGATGTAGGTATTTCTTTACAAAAAATAGCAGATTTTACTTATCAACTTTTTCAAGGATTGCATTTTTTAGAAAGCCTAAGCCCTCCCATTCTTCATTTAGATTTAAAGCCAGAAAATATTTTTTTGGAGCCAAATAGTTGCAGAATTCGAATCGGTGACTTTGGTTCCAGTATGAGAGGTGCTCAGAGGAATGATGATAAAGAGATAGATTATGTAGTTACAAGATTCTACCGACCACCAGAAATTGTGTTGGGACGTCCCTTCGATACTTCCGTAGATCGCTGGTCTTTGGGTTGTATACTCTTTGAATTACACGCTAGGA
Organism: Chlamydiales bacterium; assembly: GCA_040382555.1. Classification (GTDB taxonomy): domain Bacteria; phylum Chlamydiota; class Chlamydiia; order Chlamydiales; family Rhabdochlamydiaceae; genus VGMB01. The sequence goes on from JBEIFG010000030.1 coordinate 4,815, forward strand.
CTCCACTTTTCCCCGCCAGAAACGATTTTGAATTATTGGACATGTTTTTTAATTTTCTAGGGCCGATTCCCTCTGAAATTTTTTTCAGAAGAAGAATACGTTGGGGGGAGTTTGTATATGCTGATATCTCTCGTAAACAGGTTCGACCCAAATACCATTCAGGGACTGTTCTTTCTTCTCTCACTAGAGACAGGTTCCATCAACATATAAACGTACAAGTTGATGGTCCCTATACACCCTCTGTAGAGGAAAAAGAATTTACGTCCTATAATTACAAGACATTTAGAAACCTACTCATGAGTCTACTTAAGTGGAATCCTAAAGAGAGATTAGGAACATTTGAGGGCATAGGACACCCTTTTATCATCAATATGATGGAATTATATGCTGAGGCAAAGAGGTGAAGTAGGTTCCATCCAATTTTTGATGGAACCTTTTTAGAGTTTATTCAAATGAAACTAATTTAGATTCTATCTCTTCAAGTTGTTTTTCTAATTGATTTAATTGGTCTTGAAGCTTCTTAACTACTTCTTCAGGGGCTTTTTGGAGAAAGCCTTCATTAGCAAGTTTTGAAGAAAGACCAGTGGCTGAAGAAGATAACTTTTCCTTTTCTTTGATAAGTCTTTGCTTTTCTTTTTCCCTGAATTCTTTTGGTAAAAGAACAATAATTTTTAAATTTCCAACTAAAGACTCAGCTGAAAATGCTTCAGAGGTTGTTTGATTGGTAAAGATAAGAGATTGTATTTTAACTAAAGATTCTAAAATAGATCGGTTATCCATCGCAAGACGCATTTGGGAATCTTGGTAATCTCCCACTATAATGACATCACTACCTGTGGATGGGGGGATTTGCATTTCTGCTCGGATACTTCTAAGCGAGCGCACTAAATTGTCCATAAAGTCAAAGGTGTTTTCTATATCTTGATTAATATCTTGCATTGAAATTACTTCAGGGTAGCAAGAAAGCATACAACAAGAAGAGCTTAAGGCCTTTAGAGACTCTTGAGTATAAGGATCTGCATGTAGGGCCGCTTTGTGAGCTGCAAATTTTTCGCGCAGGGGAGCAAAAAGCTCTTCTGTAATGAATGGGGTCATTGGATGAAGCATTCTTAAAGTGGCACAAAGAAGGATAGTTAAGATTTTTTGCTTGTTTTCTTGGTTTCCTTTATTTCCAGTTTTTCCAGATAGAATCGGTTTAGAAAGTTCAAGGTAGTAAGCACATAGATCTTTCCAGAAAAAATCGTAAGCTATCAGAGCAGCCTTATCAAAATTATAATTAGAAAGATATAGGTTGACTTCCTGTATCGTGCGATTGAAAACAGAAAGAATCCATTTATCTTCTAATCCTAGTAAAGATACATCGAATCCTTTAGAAAAGCTCTCAGCAGTAAGGCTTTCTATGTTCATAAAGACAAAGCGGGCCCCATTCCAGAGTTTATTGGCAAAGTTTTTAAATTCTTCAAACTTTCTTCTATCCAGGTCTATTTGTCTGGCTTGCGTTGCACTAGCACATAAGGCCATGCGCATAGCATCAGTTCCGTAGGATTCAATAATTTCTATGGGATCGATAATGTTTCCTTTGGATTTGGACATTTTCTCCCATTTAAATTGCACACCACCCGGCAGTGGCTTACCAAGGTCATACTCTTGCCTTTCATTTCCCACTAAATAAGAGATCGAGCCATCTTTTAATGTTTTCCAGTAGGACTTTCCATAAATGAGTCCATGAAGATAAGTTTGCGCGAAGGGAGGTTGCTCGGTAAGATAGGACCCCATTAAAATCATTCTAGCTACCCAGAAAAATAGAATATCATGCCCTGTAATCAAGGTGGAGGTAGGATAGAATTTGTTCATTTCTGCTGTCTTATCAGGCCATCCCAAGGTACTAAAAGGCCAAAGGGCTGAGGAAAACCAGGTGTCAAGCACGTCTTCGTCTTGATACCACTCGGTTGGATCATTTTTCACCTGCTCTGGAGCATCCTTTCCCTCATAGCAAATCACCTGATCTGGGTTTGTTTTGTTATACCAAATCGGAATGCGATGTCCCCACCAAAGCTGTCTTGAAATACACCAGTCTCTTAAATTGTCTATCCAATGAAAATAAGTAGATTCCCAAGATTCGGGGATAATATGTACTTTTTTGTCTTCAACCCATTTGCGCAGTTGAGGTTTGAATTGACTCATTTTTACAAACCATTGCTTTGATAGATAAGGCTGGATAATGGCTTTAGAGCGGTAAGATACCCCAACTCTCAATGAGTGTGGTTCAATATGTGCCACCAGCCCCAGCTCTTGCATGCCAGCCACGACAGCCTCTCTAGCCTCTTCCATGGTAAGACCTTGGAAATGAAGACCGTTTTCATTAATTTTTCCGTCGGGCGTCATTATATTGATCATGGATAGGTGATGACGCTGGCCCATTTCATAGTCGTTAGGATCGTGCGCAGGAGTTACTTTTACAGCTCCGGTTCCAAAGGAAGGATCCACAAAGGTATCCGCAAGAATAGGAATAGATCTTCCCACCATAGGCAATAATAAATGTTTGCCTATAAGATGAATATATTTTTTGTCGTGAGGATGAACAGCCACAGCTACATCGCCAAGCATAGTTTCAGGCCTTGTCGTTGCTACTGTGATATAAACATTTGGATCCTCCTGGAGGGGATATTTAAAATGCCAAAGAAAAGAGTTTTTATCCTCGTACTCTACTTCGTCATCTGCCAGTGCAGTTTGTGTGACAGGATCCCAGTTAACAAGATAGTCTCCTCGATAAATATATCCCTGATCATAAAATTTTTTGAAGGCACTACGAACAGCCTGATTTCTTGTTTCATCCATTGTAAAACAGAGTCTAGACCAGTCACAAGAACAGCCTAATTTTTTAAGCTGCTTAAGAATATTGTCTTGACTATCTTCTTTCCACTGCCAAACGTGAGATATGAATTCTTCCCTCGAAAAATCCTTTCTTCGCTTACCAGTTTTTTTAATAAGATTTCTTTCAACTACAGTTTGAGTGGCAATACCCGCATGGTCCGTTCCTGGTACCCATAGCACTTCATAGCCTTTCATTCTTTTCCATCTTGATAGAACGTCTTGCAAAGAATTGACTAGGGCATGACCCATGTGAAGGACCCCCGTTACATTCGGAGGAGGCATAACAAGACTAAAAGGGGGTTTAGATGAGTGAGGGTTAGCCACAAAGCACTTTTGCGATTCCCAAAAAGAGTACCACTTGTCTTCAATGAATTTGGCTTCAAATGCTTTAGCAAGATCTGTCATAGGATTTACTCTAGGGTAAAAAATGTATAGAATGAAGAGCTAAATCTTAACATACTTTAGTGGCTAAAGTCAAAATGAGATCCAAAGTAATAAAAAAGAAGAGCAAAAAAACTTATCAATTCAATGATTTTTTTGTTTTTGATGGTGTGCACTTAAAAAAGCTAGGGCGGTGAATAAAATACCATCCATTTCTTGACCCGAGACAATATCTTCCAAAAGATCCTCTTTGGTTTTCTCTAGAGGTATAATATGCTCGAAAGGAGTTAAAGAGGTTTTTTGGACTTTGTATGCATCCTCAGCTAGAACAAAATGTAGCTTCTGGTTTGATATGGATGGGTAGGGGTACGCTGAACCAAGATATACAAAATTGCGGGCGCTAAACCCTGTTTCTTCTAGTAATTCTCTACGAGCTGTTTGTATGGGGTCTTCCCCCTCATCTATGCAGCCACCTGGCAGACCATATAACCATTTTTTTACTGGATGTCGGTACTCTTTAATAAATACGATTTTTTTTTCAATAGTAAGAGGGAGAATTATGGTAGCATCAAAAGCCAACTTCAAAAAACTGTAGGGCTGTATTTCACCAGAAAATGACTCAAGAATATCTAGCTTAACAGAAAAAAAACCCTGGAAAGCAATGGATTCTTCTTTCACACGATGAGGGCAATCAGAAGGCTGCATGTTTGAATTCCTTTTTTAATTTTTGAGAGAATGTGGCCGTTTTTTTTCTCTCGCCAATCGATAGGTTGAAGAGATATATTTGTTTAAGTAGCTCTTTCTTTTCACAATCTAAAAGTTTTTTGAAATTTTTTTCTTTTAGCTGCCTTTCAGTTTCTAAATAGTACCCAGTAAATACCGTATGAAAAGGCTGATCGAAATAATATTGAGTAGCTGCTTCTAATCCACGGCTCTTAGCAATTACACAGCCCGTAAAGAACTGTTTCCACTCCATACTTGCGATGCAAGCTTCATCTAAAAATGCATTCAGCTCGTCAAAGCGCTCGTGAATGATTAGAGCAATCATCCATGGTTTTTCTAGCAATTGGTGCTGCGCTGCCAAGGTGCTAATAGGTGAGAGGGGTACTTTCTTAGGTTCGGTAAATAACAAGTACTCTAAACTATGGGCTAAAGCCCGTGCATTGTCAAAGCAGTCGAGTGGCTTTAATTTGCTGATCGTAGCAGGTAATGTAAGTGTGTGTACTTTGCAATCCAGCAAAATCTGTAGGGGAGTCAGTTTTTCTGGCGCGTTAGCAAGAGTAAAAAGATGCTCTTTCGCTAAATCCACATGGCCAAGTTCAATTAAGCAAAATAACGCATTGGCTTGTATAATCTTTGAAGAAAAGGTTGAGAGTATTTCCACTAAACTGGATGGTTTATTTAACCAATAAGCAAGCTGAATACTTAGGTGGGCATATTCTTCTTGCTCAGAAGGATTCAATAAAGCCTCTAGAAAGGGTAATGCAGGCATCTGAGATTTTAAGCTTATGAGAAGAGATTTGTGAGTGCCTTCAGAAAAGATGCTCGATTTATGATGAAGGACTAAAAGGGTAAAGTAATAAGCCGCTGCTTTACATTGGCAAGCAGACTCATGGAGTCGAAAAATCATTTCTTCTTCCACAAGAGGTATCAAGGGGTGGTGGGCGTATTTTCTTAGACAAATATCCAAACATTTGATTTCTTCTTTTATTTCATTACAGGCTTTATATACAATCGATTTGCCAAGGTACTCTAATGGAGCGCCGGGTGTCGCTCTTAGCTTACTAAATTCCTCTAAGGCCTGCTGGAATAGTGGGTGCCTTTTGGAGTCTTGCTTTTGAGACAAAGCGGCTTCGATAAGAGTAATACCTGCACGAAAAGTGGCTTCTCTACCCTCTGTACGCCCTGAAAAGCTATAGCTTATTTTTTTATACTCAGCCAAAGCTTTATCGTATAGTTTGTGTGCAAGAAAAGTATCTGCAATTTTCAGACAGTTGATCATAATGCTCGGGGAGCTTATGAATATTTGGATTGGGTCTAAGCTCAGATCATCATCCTTCAATACAACTCCAAAATAAGGACCTGTCATTGGTATTTGAGATAAAAAGTCTAAGCATAATTTATTGTCTATAAATAAACGCATATGACTATCCACTCTTTCTATGCGAATATGATACTTTGTGTTAGCAAGTAGGCAGACATCTTGGGTAGATAAAATAGAGATATTCGAGCGAAGTAAGCTGCAGCCCGGCTCCTGCTGAGAGCCTATCCATAAACATAAGCTATCCTCTAAAAGCCTTTTGCTATGCAGATTTTCTGATAGATTTAATAAAAAACCAATCCCTTTACCGCAAGCACCAAGGGTTACGTGTGTTTCAATTTTAAAATGATCAGAAAATCTTCTTTTTGAAAGCATAAGGTTAACCCATTCCATATCGCTTTTCGATTGGGTGAGTGCTATTTGTCTTGCAATCAGGATATTTTCTTGAAATTGCCAATCCTTTTTTTGCTGAATGGAAAGAGGAGCAGATTCAATCCATTGTCCCTTACCTGCTATAAAATTTTCTATTTCTTGAATGAGATCTTCCACTTTATGATATCTATCTAAAGGGTCTTTTTCTAAACACTTTTTCGCAATACGAGCAAGCTCTAGGGGAATATCCCTATAGGGAGCTCTGTCTAAGGGATCAATAAACTCTTCTCTCTCTAATTGTTTTTTTATCTTTTTATGAGATGTTCTTTGAAACGGGAGTTTAAGGGTAAGGATTTGATATAAAATGACTCCCAGTGCATAGATATCAGAGGCGAATGAAGCAGGCTTTCCAAAGGCCCTCTCAGGGGGGATGTAGGCCAGAGTGCCAGGAATTTTTCCAGGGCGGGTTAAATCTTTTTTATCCATACAAGGCCAAGATTCGTATTCATCTTGAGTGGGATAATTCACAAAATCGGCAAGACCCCAATCAAGGATAAATGTTTCCCCATATTTTCCAACGATGACATTTTCAGGTTTAACATCTCGGTGCAAAATACCTCTACTATGACAATAGGCAATGGCTTGGCATACATTTAGAAAAATTCTAATTAGATAGGACATAGAAAAACGGTGTACACCTCTCTTTTCTTCCTCAAAAGAATCTCTCAACATCTTTTTGAGCGTTTCCCCTTCAATGTAGGGCATGGTATAGTAAATTTCTTCTGTATCTAAATGAAGATTATAAATAGGTATGATACAGGGGTGGGTCATCTGAGCTGCTATTTTCGCTTCTCGTAAAAAACGATCTTTCAGTGTAGGATACTGCAATCTGTCACTGCGTATTTTTTTTATAGCCATTTTTCTATCACAGCAGGTGTCTTGTACTAAGTAAATTTCTCCCATTCCTCCGGTTGCTATCTTTCGATCTACTTTATAGGGTCCAATAGCTTTTGGAATGATAGACGTGTCTTCAGACATAATTCTTTCTTATTTTAAAATTGAATTTTAGAAAAATCTATAGTTATTTACCTTCTTAAGACTAATTTATCAAGAAGGAATGCTGTTTTAACTATTAATGCTATACAACAACACGGCAATGATTAAAATTAAATATTAAAATCGTTGAATCAAGAGAGAAATTTATGTCTGAAAAGAAAAAAGTCGCTCTAACAGGAGATAGACCCACCGGTTCGCTGCATCTGGGGCATTTTATAGGATCTTTAAAAAATCGAGTTGAGCTTCAACATACTCATAAACAATATGTCATGATAGCCGATGCCCAAGCACTCACCGATAATGCGGATAATCCTCAAAAGGTCAGAGAAAATGTTCTCCAAGTAGCCTTGGACTACCTAGCAGTGGGAATTGATCCTTCTTTATCTACTATTTTTATTCAGTCAATGATTCCTGAAATCGCTGAGTTAACCATGTTTTTTTTGAATCTTGTTACATGGAACCGGCTAAAACATAATCCCACGGTAAAACAGGAAATTAAGCAAAAGGGACTGGAAGAGAGTGTTCCTGCGGGTTTTATGATTTATCCAGTCAGTCAAGCTGCGGATATTGCCATTGTGAAAGCAGAGGTTGTACCCGTGGGTGAAGATCAGCTGCCTATGATTGAGCAAACCAATGAGATTATCAGAAGTTTTAATAGAATTTATAAAGGAAATGTTTTTAACGAAGCACATGCCCTTATTCCCAAAATTGCAAGATTACCAGGTATTGACGGACAGGCAAAAATGGGTAAATCGCTGGGTAACTGCATTTATTTAGGAGACCCTGCCGACGTTGTAGCAAAAAAAATTAAAGGCATGTATACCGACCCTGAACATTTGCGTGTTGAAGATCCAGGAAAAGTGGAAGGAAACCCGGTTTTCACCTATTTAGATGCTTTCGATCCAGATATTGAAAAAGTTGAAGAAATGAAGGCTCATTATACTAGAGGTGGACTTGGAGATTCGGTAGTGAAAAAAAGGCTGAATGAAGTAGTTCAAGCTTTACTGGAACCGATCAGGGAAAAAAGAAATCATTATGCGAAAGAGCCTGAAGCGATCATAGAAATATTGAAAAAAGGGACCGAAGAAGCAAGGATTGTAGCTGCTAAAACTATCAAAGAAGTTAAGCAATTAATGCTTATTAATTATTTTAACTAAAGCCAGTTTTTTTCATAAATAGACTCCGGCCTTACAAAGGCCGGAGAATTTAGATCAATGCTGCTGCTCTTCAATTTCTTCGTTCACATCCTCTTCTGTTTCAGATTCAGGACAAGTTTTGCTTTCGATGAAATCTCTAAAAAAGATGTAAATACCTCCAAGAATAAACATGATAGAAAGGATCATGCTCCAGGAAGA
>JBEIFG010000031.1:0-12861 GCA_040382555.1 Chlamydiales bacterium
GGATTCAGATTAGTATTTAAGCATGGTAGAAAAGACGCATCTGTTTGGTCATTAATTCATGATTCTAGTGGGTTTATTCAGAGCCTTTTGGATTTTTTGATACTTGTGGAGCCTCAATTGGCTGCTGAAGCTAAACCCCATAGCTGTGAAGAGGATGTGAAGGAAATCCTGGTGATGATTTCTCATCATTTTCGCACTCAATCATTTTTAGACTCTGCTTTCCAAAGAGCTCTTGCCTCCGCTAAAAGAGGCCATGATACACATAGAACTCCCTGGTCGTATGTTTCAGGGGGGGCTATGGCAGAATTGTTAAAAACATATTACCGAACTGAAAAAGATATTTCTGAAGAGGTCTTTAGTGCTCAAAGTCCCCTAGACCTTTTTATCCTTCTATTAGAAACTATGAAGGGAATTCCTTATAATTTTTCCGCTTTTTTCCCTTTTGATCACCAAAAAAATGTATTAATGCATTCGCCAACTCATGCTTTTTCTCTACTACCGTATGAAAATATTTTTTTTCAAGGGTGGGATAATAATCAATTTACCTACACCTGGATACGGGATCAATATGTTCAACCAGCTAAAGGGTTCTACCATCAATTAACTCTTTCTGAAGATGAGTGGGAGTTCTTGATAGAGCGTTTTTGTGCAGCTCTTCCTACTAAATTAGCAGCCCAGGTAAGGCAAAATGTCCGTATCGACGCTAACCTTGGATGGAAAGAGACTGGACTTCAAATTGCTAAAGCTCTTGATGGACCTTCAGTATTATCTGATGCCTTCGATTCGTTTCTCATGGCCAATCTGCCGCTTAGTGATAAGAACAATTGGAAGGACCGCATCCTTTTACTTTTTGAAGAAAAAGATTTTGAAATATTTTTATCCCAATTACCTGAAATTCCTGTAAAATATCTTTCTGGAAGAGATCTTTTGGAACTAGCAGAAAGGTTATATTGCTGTTACAAAGGTACTGTTTGCTTTGACATAGATATAAAAAAGTATTTGTACCAACAGGCAGAAAAACATCAACTAGCTACCCCTTCTCCTTGTATTTTTGCTGATACAAATTGGTCCCAAAATTATTTCGCGTTTGTATTGAGTCCTCTGTTTGGTGAGTTACAGCTTTGGCGTGTTGCTAAAGTGGGGCGTGATGGAATCAATATGAGGTCATGGGATCAAGTTTTCCATGGAAAAGAGTCTGGTAATTTTTCTATATATATTAAACCCCAAGAATATCAGAGTGTATTTGAGAGAAATATTTAGATGTAAAGCTATTTTACATTCGAAGATAAACTTTTTTCGTTTGGAAAATTCCAAAATAGAGTGATATCCTCTTCTGCAGGTCTTCCCCACTAAATTTTGGAGATTGAATTTGAGATTTTTACTTATTAGCTCACTTGCTTTATTCGTATACTCCTCTTCGGCGTGTTATTCGCTTTACAATGGAAATCCGAGTGCGCCAGAGATGCCAGAAAATGGGGTTTTCATTCCTGATAATTTCTGGATGGGTATAAAAACAGGGTATGAAGGGGATATTGTATTTTCCAGAAGCATGATTGCCCATACTAGTCAGGGGTATGTAGAGCATCAAATTAGTGGATTTAACTCTTATTTTAACGGCGGAACTTTAACTATTGATTTTGCCAACCGTCTCAGTGTGTACGGAGCTTTGGGAAGTTATCGGCTGAAACTTACTCAAAATTTAGTTTCTGAAAATAGTGTTCATTATTCTTCAGATGCTCACTTAGCAGCAATTTTGGGAGCCAAGGTAATAGCTGCCTGCTGGGGAGAGACTCAACTGGGGTTTGATGTGAAGGGTTTTTTGAGTTATCCTAATTTACAAAGTATTTTATTAAATGGAGAGAGCGTAGCTGTTAACTCTGCCAAGTGTAGTGACCGGCAATGGCAAATAGGGGCTGCGTTATCTCAAAGAGTTTCGTGGTTTGTGCCCTACATTGGCTTAACGTATACACATGCACGTCTAAAAATTGCTGGGTTATCCTCTTTAGAGTCTTTAATACCCCAAGAAGAAGTCCGCTTCAACAATAAGTATTCTTTCGGTTTTGTCTTTGGATTTGGTCTGGGACCTAATCGGGGTTTTGATATAAATTTAGAAACAAGATTGATAGAAGAAACCGCTGTTGGTCTAAATGCCGACTTTAGATTTTAATAAAAAAAAATTAAAATTTAGGTCCAAAGGCTACTTATTTGAATGGAATTATTGAAAAAAGCCTATCTAGAGCTCAAGCACCTTTTTTGTTTCTTTCCTTTCTTAAGTCTATCTTAACTTTACTAAATGGCCACTCGCCTCTCTTTCTAAATTTTATTTAATGTGCGTATAAACATCCCTTATCCAATTAAATTTGAAAAAACTTTTTAGGGATAGATATTATTTTGACCGTAATGATAAATATTTTCTTCCCCCCCTTTTTAATGTAAAAAGATCTTAGAGATCTATTAAATAGGAATTTATCTCTCTTGATCAAGAATTTGTTTCGTTTGAATTTAATTCCGATACATTTTATAAATCTCTGCGCAATAAATGAGTTTCTTTGCTCTTTTTTATATTTTTTTTTTCGTCTTGTGATAACTTACGATAAAGGTTACTTATGAATCGATTTCGCCGGTTTGGCTCTCTTAGCCTATTTTTAGCACTATCCACTTATGGGTCCATTTTTGGAAATACCATAGATAATGATGATGATTTTCGAGCAGTGGATATTAATGCTTTGGTAGAGTGGATGAATACCAAGCGACAAGTCACTATCAAAGAAATTGGTGGTAATCTTTCCTTAAGTGGTGAAGTTCGAACCGAGCTGCAAGCAACAGGTGAATCAGCCAATGGGGTAAAACAGCGTGGTTTTGGATCTGCACCCATAGGCCCAGAAAATACATTTCTTCCTGCCTACGTGTATGACGTAGAGGTAGATCTCATGCTTGACTACCGTATTGATAGAGGATGGGCATCCATTCGTATAGCCTTTGATAACGATGCGGGTATTTTTGGTGGTACCTTAAATAAGCTCAAGCTTACAAAGGGATATTTTGGTACTCGATTAGTAGATACAGACAGTACTACCTTCGATATTGAGCTTGGCCGCCGCAGACTTGGTAATGTGTTCGATTCTAACCTCATGTTTGCCGCTTTTATGGATGGGGTTTTATTTAGATATGATGTTGGTCTAGAGCGAGTCGGCGATGCCTATGCCCACTTAGGAGCCTATCTTATTGATGAAAGAGTGAATCAATATGGGTATGTAGGTGAGCTTGGACTTTTAAATATAGCAAGTACTGGCCTGTACACGAAATATTCTCTTATTGATTGGGATACTAAGAATTATAATAATACAATAGATAATTTGCGTTTTCAGTTTCTAGTTTCTCAGTTGATTTTAGGGTATAAATGTTTTCCCCCCTCAATAAATAGACCTATCAGGGCTTATCTAGCTGGGTTATATAACCATAAAGCTGATAAGCACGATTTTACGGATAATAAGAGGGCCAATTACGGAGGGTATCTTGGGTTTTCAATTGGTGAAATTCGCAAAAGGGGCGATTTTGCTTTAGATATCAACTATCAGGTACTCGCTGCTCAATGCGTTCCTGACTTTGATGTATCGGGTATAGGTATAGGTAATGCGATAAATGCAGGTCTGTATACAACCGTTGCTAATGCCAAGGGAACAAAAGCTATATCCACAGTCAGAGAAAATGCCGCCGGAAATGGAAATTTCAGGGGTTATGTGGTCACGTTAGACTATCTTTTAACAAATAATTTAAACTTCCAGCAGCAGTGGCAGCAAAGTATTACTTTAGATAAAAATATAGGGCCCTTTAGAAGGTATAAACAGTACGAAATTGAATTTATTTATGGCTTCTAATCTAAGCCATTAAAAAGATCAAGGCGGCTTTAAAGCCGCCTTTGTTATTTACTCACCTTACGCAAAAGGCTCCAAGATCCGGTGACTTTCTTCTGAGTGATCTATTTCTGCGGGATGACTAGGCTGATAGGCTGTGTTGTGCGTAAGGTGAGTTATTTAAATTCTTTCGAACTGAATTTCCCACTTGTTTCTTTCATTTCTTCTAAAGCGCAGTACATATACCTTTTCTTTGAATATTAAACCTTTAAAAGATGGTTTTTCAATATTGCTGCTATCTAATTCTTCGGCCAGTAAAAGACAAGGATGCGTGTTTGTTTTAAGAAATGATTTGCCTTTTTCAATCCATTCTTTTTGAGAAAAAGACCCTTCTACGCATTTGACATTTTGTAAATACGAAATCCATTTAGGGTGATTAGGTGATTTGGGAAGGATTAGCATTGTTTCGGGAACAAGTCCTAAAATACATAAAGCTTTTTCTATAGATGCCTTTTCAATAATGAGTAGGCAGTTTTCCTTTATAAAGGGCTCGCTGATTTTTTTATCTATTTTATGCCATCTAAGAATGATTTTTTTGGAAATAAAGGGAAGGAAGACTCCTGCAAGTTTTAAAGAAAGATATACGTTAAACAAAAATGTAATCAGACCTATGGTTATGAAGCTAATAGCAGGTGATAATGAGAGTATATCATTTAATAAGTACAAAGCCCCAGCTGCTACTAAGACTCCCAAAAATGAAAAAAATGCATTACAGGCTATAACTTCCCCGCGCTTTTCTTTAGGACTTCCCATTTGCAAATAGGTAGTTAAGGGAATAATAAAAATACCAGCTGTGATTCCTAGTATAATTAAACATATTACTGTGGCACTCAGAGAAGGTGAACATATTCCAAGAATAAGTATACAAAAAGAAAAAAGAAAACCCATAGCACAGGATACACCTAAATCACATTTGGTTTTCATCCACCTTCCACAGAGGTATGAGCCAAAAGCCATTCCTAAGGAGATAATAAAAAATAAATATCCCCCTGCTACTTCAGAACGATGTAAGTTTTGAATTGCATACGGAATGATATTCAGTTGAATAAATGCGCCTATAAAAAGAAAAAAAGCAGAAGCAAAGATAGTAGCGTAGAGGTAGGGTATACTTTTACTAAACTTCAAAGTATTTAAAATTTCTTTTAAAAAGAATCCTCTATCTTTCTTTTTATTATTTTGAGCAGCAGTGTGAGGGATGCCTAAACTGCTTAAAAATCCCATGATTGAAAAAATCACACAGGAGAGAAGTGCTATCACAAATTTTTTATGTGTAAGATCTGTTAAAAATGAAGCTAAAAATGTTCCAACAATCATTGCCATGTAAGTAAATGAAGTAATTAAAGCATTGGCTTTTGTGAGGTTTTCTTTTGATACAAGTTCTGGTATGATACCATATTTAGATGGTCCAAATAGAGCGCTGTGTGTAGCAAGAAGAAAAAGAAGAACGTAGCATCCTGTTATGCTTTTGATATAAAAGGCACCTATAGCGAAAATCATAATAAGGATTTCGGCCGCTTTAAGAGTGATTAAAATCTTATGCTTACTAAACCTATCTGCAAAAGCTCCTCCTAGAGAAGAAAATAACAGAAAAGGGAGAACGTAAACAGCTCCTGCGGTAGAAAGGATAAAAGTAGATTTATTTGGTCCTAAATAGTCTATAAAAAGAAAAACAATGAGTAATTTAAAGAGATTATCATTGATTACGCCAAAAAATTGAGCACTATTCAGAAAAAATACAGGATTTTTTCTTTTTTTTTGAAACCATTTGATGCTTAAAATTTTTGTGTAAATGTTTTCGATAATTTTTTTATTTTTAGTAAACATCTTAATCCACACAAAGTTTTATTTTTAATGTAACAGTTGTGATAAAAGGGTGCACGATAAGAAATGAAAAATAAGAATTTTCATGCATTTTTTAGTAATCGCTTAGAAACCTTAGCAGATTTATTGCATGACGAGGTGTTTAAGCCATCAAAGCGGATGAAAACAAACGTCATTGTTGTCCCAGACCCAGCAATGAAATCCTTTTTATACCAATACTTTTCAATGCACAGTAATTCAAAAATCGCATTTGGAATAGAGGTAGTAACACTATCAGAAGCCCTTTATGAAATTACTCGACATCATAAAAAAGAAAATCCTTTTTATTTACCTTCTTTACTAGATATTTCAGTTTTAGTTGAAAGAAAGCTCATTGAGCTATACCTATCACAGGACAAATCACAGGTATTTCGTGATTTACTAGCCTATTTAGGAGAGCCTAAGGAAAGCGTAGAGACTTTTTTACGTAAGAAAATCATTTCTTTAGCTGAACAAATTGCTCGATTTTTTAACTTATTAGAACTTCAGCCGCAGCAAGTAATTCAAGATTGGCTCAAGGAAGATGGATGGCATCAACGTCTATGGAAAGATATCTTTAGCTTAGAGACAGGCTGGTCTTTTCCTGAAGAAGTTTTAAATAAAATTTCTCCTACTTTATCTGAATTATATCTTTTTGGATTTAGCTTTATTCCTAAGTTATACTTAGATTTTTTTCAAAAAATAGACATCGTTTCTTTTATTGTCTCCCCATCGGAATGCTTTTGGGAAGATCTTTACAGTAATAAAGAGAGAGTTTTCTTACAAAAAGTATTGGAAGGAAAAAAAGTTCGATTAAAAGTTCGTCAGCAACTCGATATGTATCTTAGAGAGACCAATCCTCTTTTGGGTAATTGGGGTAAGCAAGGCAGAGAGTTTTTAAAAAACTTAGGACCTATTGAGCCATATATTGAAGAATATTATGTGGATTCGCCTCAAAATACCCTGCTAGCTAAAATTCAGAATGATTTTTTATCTTTAGCTCAAGAGGAATACAGCCCTGATCAGGTTCAAGGAGATTGTTCTTTTCAGGTGCACTCTTGCACCTCGAAAATAAGAGAGGTGGAAGTGCTTTTAGAGGCATTGCAGCAAAGGATGATGAACAGTGATAACCTTCAACCCTGTGATATTTCTGTTCTATCTCCAAATATTGAAGAATACATTCCCTACATTCATCAAGTTTTTTCTGAATCAGCTCTTTGTTATAGAATCATAGACGTAAAACAAACTTCTAAAGAGGACATTTTACAAGCACTGGAATGTTTATTTTCTCTTGCTAGAAATCGTTTTGACAAATCTTCTATTTTAGAACTGTTTTCTTATTATCCTTTTCAAGAAAAGCAAGGCTGGAAAACAGATGAGATACGTTCTCTAACTAAATGTATAGAACGTATTGGCATAAATTGGGGAATGAATTTAAGTCACCGTGAAGAAGTTTTGAAAAATTCGATAGGTGTTTTAGAAACAGTTTCTGTTCATGGTACATGGGAGCATGGCATTGAGCGGGCGATATCAGGTTTAATTTTTGCACCTTTTGATGATTTATTTGAAGAAACAACGTTATTTCCCTGGCCTGAGTATTGCGTAGACTGGACCGAATCCGAATTTTTTGGAAGGGTAGTTTTATTAATAAATCAGCTCTATCGAGATATTAAAAAATTAGAAGGTTTACAGACATCACTCGATGAGTGGAGCAAGGAAATACATGCTTTATCTAATCGATATTTTGTATTAACCGAAGATAATCCTTTGTTAAGAGAATTATATCGAATGATTCGGGTGATGCCTTCAGGTGAAGCCCAAATATATTCTTTAGATAGTATCCAAAGGATTCTTCAATCTATATCTAGAAAAAAAAGAACTTCCTATCAAAGCTCTTCTTTGCAATCTATAACTTTTTCTTCCATGAAATCTGGTGGGGTTATCCCTCATAAAAGTATCTATTTACTAGGTATGAATGAGGATTCTTTCCCAAGAAAAGATCTTCAACTTTCTATTTGTGATCTATCTAAACTAAGAAGCAAATCTTATCTTCCAAAGAAAGAGGATGAAGAGCGGTATTTATTCTTAGAGGTGCTTATGTCAGCTAGAGAATCCCTAGATATAAGCTTTTGTAGAATTTCTTCAGAGGATCATAAAATACAAACATGTTCTGTAATTGTAGAGGAGCTATTATCTTTCATAGAGCAAAGATTTTCTACTCATGTTAAAGATGCATCTATACTCACCCACCCAGCACTTTCTTTTCATGAGGAATACTTTTCTAATGCATCCGTTTTTACTCCCTTATCTTCCTATATTCAAAGGGCTGCAAAAAGCTTTTACGTGCACGAAAAGAAAAACATAGAGCCTTTCTTTAAAGAGATTTATCAAGAGGTTGCAAGCCCAGCTTCTTCAAAATCAATTGAGAAAGTTTCTATGCAAGAGTTAGCTAATTTTGCTAAGCATCCTATTAAATATTACATGCACAACTCTTTGGGCATATATATTCCCTCTTTATTTCAGCAAGAAGCAACTGAGTTTATATTGCCAGCTTATGAAAAAGCAAAAATGAAAAAAAATGTTTTTTCTAAAGGATTTCAAAACACCGTATCGATGGGTAAAGTGCAAGGAAAGCTTCCAGGTGGACTTTTTGAAAAAATTGCTATAAAAAAATTCAAAGAAGAGACAGATGTGATTTTTGATCTTCTATCTAGCTTCTCAATATACCCTCAAGATATCGTTTCTTTTCATTTAAGAGATGCATGTATGAGCCCTCAGCAATTGAGAGAAATATGCAGCTTGCCTCCGTTACGAATAAAATCTCCTAAAGGAACAGAATTTGTAATAGAAGGAATCATCCCTGATATTTCTCCAAGGGGTATGCTTGTTCCTGGTGAAAATAAAGTAAAAGATATTATCGCTATATGGCCTCTATTTTTAGCTTATCTTTGCTCTAAGGATAAAACAGAATACAAAGGAGAGCTGATGTTTCTTTTGAAAAAAGGAGAGGCAATCTCTTTTGATATTCCTTCTCCCGAAGAAACACTCGGTGCTTATCTAGATTACTATCTTGAAGCTAAGAATGTACTTTCATTTTTGATTCCAGCTTGGAGTGAATATATTTTAGAGGATAAAAAAGAAGAGTTTGCCAAGAAAATGAAATCACAAGAATTTCTTGATGTTTCGCCTTTTCCAGATGATGTGATGAGATGGATTTTTTTAAAAGATCAGCCCCCTTCTTTAGAAGGTATGGAAGGGTTAAGATCACGTATTCACTCTAAAATTTTCAATCCAATTTTTAATAGGAGGAAGATGTCATGAAGCGCTTTGAAGTGCTAAATCCACAGACTCCTATTTTTGGAAAATTTCTTTTGGAAGCATCTGCAGGTACAGGTAAGACCTTTGCTATTGAACATATTGTGGTAAGAGCTCTTTTACAAAGTAAAGAGCCTCTAACCATAGATAGAATTTTGATTGTGACGTTTACAAGAGCAGCCACTCGAGAGCTAAAGGTTCGTTTAAGGTCTAATCTTACTAAAACTTTACTATATTTACAGAGAGGATCAGGCGGTCCTGATTATCTTAGGACGATATTTGATCAGGGATCATCGGCAATATTTTCAGCACAAAGGATTATAGAAGAAGCGTTATGTAATTTTGATAAGTCCTCTATTTTTACTTTGCACGGATTTTGTCATAAGATGTTAACGGAGTTTGCATTTGAAGCTGGCACCTTTTTTGATATTACGCCCCCAGAAGGCATGACTCATACTCTTAAAATAAGGCAGGTTGTAGAAGATTTCTTGTTATCTGGATTATCCTCATATTTATATAGCCCTGGACAGCTAGGAAAGCTTTTCAGCTATACAGCTAGTTCATTTGAAAGTTTTGTAAATAAGATAGTCAGTTGGGTGGAGAGAGATGTTCATATTCCGCAAGAAAAAGGTTTTCAGGAAAATCTTATAGATCTAGAGCGAGAATTGTCTAATATTTCTGAAAATGAACACTTATTAGAAGCTAACTATTTAGCAGACGTAGATCTATTATTTGGTTGTTATAAAAAAATCAAAGAGGAACATCAAACACAGGCTTATCAATTTTTTTATATCCTAACATCTAAAAAATTCACTTACGAGCAGTTAGATGAGATCATAAGCACTAAAGATTATTTTCTTTCTCTTTTACGCTCTGATAATTTGAAAAAAGGAAAAGAAATTAAAATTCTTTCTCTTAACTATCCCTCTTTATGGAATGATCTTATAGAAAAGATTTTTCCCACTATTCAACATGTAGCTGATGCTGATATTACAACATTACGTCTTATTAAAGATGCTATAGCAACGTGGAAAAAGTCTTTCTATTATCAAGAAAGTTTCTCTCCTGATGATCTTTTAAAAAAAATGAAGGATGCCATGCAAAATTCTTCGTTTAAGCAAAAACTTTTAGATAAATTTGTCCTAGGAATCATAGACGAATTTCAAGATACAGATCCTATGCAGTGGGATATTTTTAAGGCTCTATTTTTGGATAATGAGAAGTCCTCTAGAACGATTTATCTGGTAGGCGATCCGAAACAATCTATCTACTCGTTTAGAAATGCCGATGTATATACTTATTTACAAGCCATGAAAGATTTGGGAGAGGAAAATCGGTTATTTCTAGATATAAATTATAGATCAGATCCTTCCTTAGTTCATGCTTTGAACATCTTATTTACTCAAAATATTTCCAACCAATGGATGCAATTACCATTACTAGGTAATGCGCTTGAAGTAAGATCAGTTGGAGCTAAGGCAGAAGTACCCTCTATTCAGAATGATTCTGAAATCAAAGATGTTCATTTTTTCATTGCAGAAGGATATTCAGGAAAAAGCAAAAAATGGCCTACGGAAGAAGTAGAAGATAAACAATTATTTCCATTTATAGTTTCTCAAATTAAAAAGATGCATTATGAGAAAAAACACTCGTTTAAACAGTTTGCTATTCTTGTAAAAGATCGCTTTCAATCTCTTAGAGTGGAATCCTTCCTCAAAGAGCATGGTATTCCATGTTCTGTAAAGCGAACATTTAGCTTAGAGCAATCTGCTGGATTTATTGCTATGTATGATCTTCTTAAAGCGGTGATCAATCCTGAAGATCTTGTAGCACTAAAGCGGGTGCTTGGTGGGGTATTTTTGAGACTAAATGCACAGCAAATCTCTACATCCCATGAAACCTCATTGCTATCTTTTGCCCGATTGTATTTTCAAAAAGCCAAGGTCTATGTTCAGCAAAAAGGATGGGGTGCATTCTTTTCCTATTTCCTTTCTACTACATGGTATAAAAAAGAAAAAACTATTCTTGAAGAAATTTTAGATAGAGAAGATAGCAGCTTATATTTTGAACTTAGACAAATTTTGCAAATGGTTCAGCAAGCAGATGGAGTAAATGGTTTTTCTGTGGATGAAATTCATCATTTTTTATCTCACCTTCCTTTAATGAATGATGAAGATGAAATATTAAAAATAGCCTCAGAGACAGAGGAAGATCAGGTCACTATTATGACGATCCATGCAAGCAAAGGGTTAGAATTTGATTTTGTCTTCCCCATAGGAGTAGTTGCAAGGCATAGTGTTCATGAGGATGTAATAAGAACTAAGCATGAAACTATATCATCTTTAGAAAAATGGGATTTAAAAAAACCTAGTTGTCTTCTGTCCGTTTTGGAAACAGATGCTGAAAAAATGCGACATCTTTATGTAGCCCTAACAAGAGCTAAATCAAAGGTATTCATTCCTATGGCTATCGATTTAGATCAAAAAGAAGTTGTACTATCTAGTGCCTCACCTATTGAGCTGTTCACCCAAGGATTTGGCGCAGATGGATTCGATGTAGTAAAGATATATCAGGATATCCACAAGTGTTCACTAGAGACTATTTGCTCCCATTTAGATGATTTATCCTCAGAGGCTTCTATTGGCTACACACTTCTTGCTAAGAACCCTATTCAGCTCTCTTCAATGTATGCAAGTTCTTTAGAAAAAGAGTTGGTTTTTCCTGCTGCTTTTTCTAAACAATTTTCTCAAAAGCAAGTCATTTCTTTTACATCATTACAAAAAGAAAGTGCTTCAGAGCAAGAGGCTGTATTTTTGCCAATAGGCGAAGAAGAACGAAAGCTTATTTTTCCCTTAGGAGCCCAGACAGGCACTTTTATGCATCGCGTAATAGAGTTAAGCATAAAAGAGGGATTACACTGTCCTTTTGATAGAAAAGCGATTGCTGAATTGGTTTTAGAGCATGCTCAGGGGACTTCTATGGAGGCATTCTCTTCAGAGGCGGTAGATTTAATTGAAAAGGTTTTTCATACTCGCTTGATAGAAGGATCTAAGACATTTTGCCTTGCAGATATCCCACAAGATAACTTTTTCTTAGAAATGGAATTTGCTTTTGAATGGCATGGAGATATGATGAAGGGCTTTATTGATGCTGTTTTTTTTCATAATAAAAAATATTACATTATAGATTGGAAAACTAACTTTTTAGGTCTAGATCCTAAAGACTATAATGAAACCTCTGTAGCTCAATCAATGGAAGATCATGGATATTCTTTGCAAGCAGCTATTTATGGAGAAGCTCTTAGAAGGTATCTTTCCTGCGGAGAAAAGGAGCGGTTTACTTCTTTATTTGGAGGTGCTTTTTATGTTTTTTTAAGGGGTCCCTTCTTTTATCATTTTCCAGTGAATTTAGATCTTTTAATACATCGAAGTAAGAAGTAGGTGCTAGGTATATGGAAGAGGTAGTTTCTTATTGGCCTTCTCTCAGCGCGCAAGTTAATGAAACAGGGATAGCTGCCATTGATATTTATCTAGCTAAATTTTTATTGAAAAAAGAAATAGAGCCTTCAGAAGAGGTAGCTGCTTTTTTATGTATGCTATGCGCAGCGGCTAGGCTTGGGCACTTATGTTTAATTGAAAATACATCATCTTTTTCTCCTTCCGCTGAAGATCTTTTTGAAAATAAAGAATCCTGCAAAATAGTTGGAGAGTTAGCTTGGAGGGGTAAAGATTTAATTCCTAGCTATCTTCTAGGTGGTCATGATGACAATTCAAGACATCGTCCTCTTCAAAAA
>JBEIFG010000032.1:0-12744 GCA_040382555.1 Chlamydiales bacterium
GATTTTTAAGGTTTTTCGAAAAGAATCATTAATTAAAGAAAGATCCTTAGAATAAGGGTGCAATCATATTTGTGTGATTGTCTTAAAGCTTGCTTATCTAAAAAAGGTTAGATCCACTTGCCTTTCTTGATTCAAGCATATATTATTTATGTCATGAAAAAACATCCCTTTACCACAGTTCAAATTTCTATAGAGAAACTCTCTGCAAAGGGGTATGGTGTTGGTTATGTGTCTAAAACACCTGAAGCACCACCTGCTAAAGTAGAGATCCCTCATACCGTACCCGGAGATCTATTAGAGGTCGAAATCGGTCGTAAACGTAAAGGGGCATATTTTGGCTATTTCCCTAAAGTAATTCAGGCATCTCCGGATAGAGCTGCTC
The DNA here is from genome assembly GCA_040382555.1 of Chlamydiales bacterium. GTDB lineage: Bacteria > Chlamydiota > Chlamydiia > Chlamydiales > Rhabdochlamydiaceae > VGMB01. Next base: position 383 of record JBEIFG010000032.1, read on the forward strand.
TTCAGTGCGTACATGCTCAGTCTTGTGGAGGATGCAGTTGGCAGCAAATCGAGTATCAACAGCAATCCTATCTTAAACAAAAAATTGTAGAGGAATTGTTTTCGAATTTATTGTCTGAAAGCACTCAATTTTTTCCGCTAATTCCGTGCGACCCTATTTGGCGCTATAGAAATAAGATGGAATATACTTTTTCTCAAAATAAATCCGGTGAAAAGTTTTTGGGTTTAATTATGACTGGTGGAAAAGGCCGGGTTTTTGATCTAACAGAGTGTCATCTAACGGATCCCTGGTTTTCTCAAGTCGTCTGTGCTGTTCGTTCTTTTTGGATTCAGTCTTCTTTGCAAGCCTATCATATGATGTCAGATAAAGGTGCCTTAAGAAATCTAACGGTGCGTAAAGCAAGGAATACCACTGATCGTTTAGTAATGCTTACCGTATCTGGGAATCCAGCTTTTGCAATGAAGCGGGAGGAAATTCATCATTTTTGTCAGGCTGTGTTATCTACCCTCAGTAATTCAGAGCAGGCAAGATGTAGTATTTTTTTAAGGATACAACAAATACACAGAGGATCTCCCACACAGTTCTATGAGATGCACTTACATGGACCAGATCACATCCTTGAAGAGCTCCATATTCCTTGTGTAGAAAGAACAATGACTTTCAAAATTAGTCCAACTGCATTTTTTCAACCCAATTCCTTTCAGGCTGAAAAACTTTATAATAAAGCCCTAGAGATGATCGGTAACAAACCTTTAGATCTCGTATTAGATTTGTATGCAGGAACCTCTACTTTAGGCATCCTTTTTTCTGCCAAAGCCAGGCAAGTTATTTCTATTGAGATCAACCCTCATGCTGTATTCGATGCTGAAGTCAATAAAGAGTTAAATGAATGTAGTAATCTTACTATACATAAAGGGGACGTAGCTGAGGTCCTATCCAAACTAAGAGAAGACCTAAACTTTTCTGCTGAGCTTGTTGTAGTCGATCCTCCAAGAGCTGGTTTGGACGATAGAGCCTTAAATCACATTATTCAGCTTTCACCAAAAAATATTCTATACGTATCTTGCAATCCAGAGTCACAAGCAAAAAATGTAAAACAATTCATGGCTGCTGGATATGCTCTTATGGCTGTACAGCCTGTAGATCAGTTTGCACATACCATCCACATTGAAAATATCTGTTTGTTGGAGAAAAAATAATTACTTTTTTTCTATTGCAATTACAAGGTTGTATAGGGCATTCTAACCTTATAGATTGAACTGTTTTTTTAGATAGAGGACAAAATTATGAAAAAAACAAGCGTTATTTGCTCAGGAGTAGTTGCCACTTTGTGTGCTTCACCTGTTTTTGCTGACGGTGCTAGTGCAGCACCACAGCAGGGAAGCTTTATGCAGACATTGGTCATGATCGGTGTAGCCCTTCTTTTCTTTTACTTCATTTTATGGAGACCCGAACAAAAAAGAAGAAAACTCATGGATCAGCAACGCAGTGCTATGAAAAGCGGTGACAAAGTAACAGCTATGGGTATTGTGGGTACTGTATTTAAAGTGCAAGATACTACTGTGATTTTAAAAATGGTAGATGGATCGAAGATTGAAGTGTTAAAAGCAGCCATCACCGACGTTCAGCCTTCTTCAGAGGCAATTACAACTGTAGAAACTACAGATTCTAAGTAGTTTGTGAACTGGATACTACTAAGAATTCACTTTTAGTGGTATCCATCTTTTTCCTCTTGTATTAATTTTTTAAGAACGAAACCAGGATACTTTGAAGGTAATGAGGGTAATTTTAAAAAATTTTTTTTTATTTATCATACTTGGATTCATATTCCTTCAATTTTCGTCTTTTCAAGAGCGAGAAATTATCTATCTATCCTATGTGAGTGATCCTACTTGCTCTATTACCATTCAGTGGTGGGTCCCCAATAATAAGAAGCTAGCTGAGTCGATCACGTACAGGAAAAAGGGGGAAGATCGTTGGGTGGATTTTTCCGCAACTAGCAAAGTTGCACTGAATATACCCTATGAAATTTTTAGAGCGGATTTAACAGATTTAAAGCCAGATACGGAATATGAATTTCTGGTGAAAGACTTCTCTAAAGTGTACTCCTTTAAAACTTTACCTGATTCTTTATCTAAGGGAAATCTAAAAGTCGGAATAGGTGGAGATATCTACAGCTTGGAGCAAAACTTTGTAAAAATGAATCGCTGTATTTCAGATAAAAATTTAGATTTCGTTATATTAGGAGGGGATATTACCTATGATTTATATTTGCCTTCCTTTTTCAAAGATAAACATAGGCAAGAAAAGCGGTGGTTGAGTTTTTTTCAGCATTGGTCTGACTCTATGACAGACCCAAAGGGAAGAAAAATCCCCCTCGTTCCAGTGGTTGGCAATCATGATGTGCCTAAGGGAAGAAAAAATCCACATACCCATGATATTAGTTTTTATAAGGTCTTTGCTTTTCCGGAAAAAAATAAGTCCTATCGATCTTTAGATATAGGTTCATACTTAGCAGTGTTTTTACTCGATACAGGACACACATTTCCCATAAAAGGGGAACAAACAACCTGGTTAAAACAAGCTTTAGCTCAAAGAAAGGATTATCCATTTAAAATAGCGGTGTACCATATTTCAGCCTATCCTTCAGTATATAAATATTCAAAATGGCTACCGAGAGAAATTAGAAGATATTGGTGCCCATTATTTGAAGAAGGGGGCCTTCAAGTTGCTTTTGAACATCATAACCATGCCTACAAAAAAACGTATCCTATTACTAATGAAAAAATTGATTTAGTAAATGGGGTAATTTATGTTGGGGATGGATGCTGGGGAGTAAAGCCGAGAAAAACTCATTCCAGTGCTTGGTATTTAGAAAAAAAAGAACAACAGACTTGTTTTAACGTGCTTTCTTTATCTGAAAAACTCTCTGAAATTGAGGTTTACAACGCTGAAGGTCGCTTAATAGATAATATAAAAATGCCAGAAAGAAGGCCGAAAATGTAAATTTTTCGGCCATCTACTGGATCAAATTAGGACTTGATGTTTAATTCCACTAATTGCTCTAAAACTCTAGTAGATCTTTGTATAAAATCAGCAAGTTTGGAAGGCTCTAATTCTTTCTGAGCGAGTAAAGAGAGTTCATACACTTGTTGGACTAGATCTTTAGCCAGTTGAGGACTTTGCTTCTCCATATCTGGAAGGGCATTCATAAGCTTACTGTTAGTATTTACTATGAATGTTTTTTTATCCATAAGGCCAAAAGGGAAAGATTGCTGCGTAATAGCCATAGCATCTCTCATGCGTCTCATATCTTCATCTACGAGGACGAATCCAGGTAAAGATTCAGTGGCTAAGCTTTTCGCTTCTACTTCAATTTTATCTTGTGCAAGGGAGCTTCTAATAAAATCTGCAAGCTTGGAAGAAGCCGTTTTACCCTCTGCATCAATTAATGTGCTCTCTTTGGTATTATCTAAAAGGGAGTCGTCTAAACCACCATCAATCCTCTGGAAGCGAACAGGCTTAATTTTACCTTCTAAAAAGTTCATTAAGTGGCTGTCGACTGCTGAAGATGAAAAGAGAACTTCGATATTTTTTTCTTTGTAAAAACTTAAAAATTGGGAAGGTTCCATTTCGTTAGACATAGTGTAAAAAATCTTCTCTTTTACTATGTCTTTATTTTTTTCAATATAATCTTCTATTCGAACCCACTCATTGGATGTGGTCTTCCAAATCAAAAATTCTTTAGCTCTTTCATAAAATTTTTCGTCTTGAAGTACACCAAGCTTAACAATCAATTCTATATCAGACCAGTAGGAAGCAAAGGTGTCTTTTTCTGTGCTATATAAAGCATGCAGTTTATCAGCAATCTTTTTGGCTACGTGTGTAGAGAGCTGCCTGACAGTACGATCCATCTGTAGGTAGCTTCTAGATACATTGAGAGGGATATCTGGAGAGTCTATAGCCCCTTTTAATACCATTAAATATTCGGGTATAAGATCTTTACAGTTATCAGATACAAATACACGGTTGCAAAATAATTTAATATTAGACTGGTTCCAGTCGAAGCGCTTATTTATCTTGGGGAAATATAAGATTCCTTTAAGATGAAAAGGGTAGTCTACATTTAAATGTATCCAAAATAGCGGATCGGGGTCCATGGGATAAAGAGATCTGTAGAATTCTAGATACTCTTGATCGGTACACTGAGAGGCGGATTTTAGCCAAAGCGGTTCTTTTTTATTTACATGAGTTCCGTTGAGGTAAATAGGAAACGGTAAAAATGCACAGTATTGCTCAAGAAGCATGCGGATTTTAGATTCCTCAAGAAACTCCTCGCCATCTTTACCTACATGCAGAGTAATAAAAGTTCCCCTTGATTCTTTTGAGCCTTCGGAAAGATCATACTCCACTCCTCCATCGCAAGACCAAAAAGCAGCAGTTGCGTCTTTTTGATAGGATAGCGTACTTATGTCGACTTTCTCTGCTACCATGTAAGCTGAATAGAATCCTAGACCAAAGTGACCTATGATCTGATCTTTTTCGTTATCTGATTTATATTTGCTTACAAATTCCTCTGCTCCAGAAAAAGCTAGCTGAGCTATATACTTTTCCACTTCTTCTGACGTCATTCCTATCCCGGTATCTTGAAAGCTAAGAGTTTTAGCATCTTTATCAAGAAGGATATCAATACGTAGCTCATCATCAGTACATTCTAAAAGTCCTTCTTCCCTAAGTGTTTTGCATTTGCTTAAAGCATCGCATGCATTAGATACAAGCTCTCTTACAAAAATGTCTTTATCGGAATAGAGCCATTTTTTAATGATTGGCAAAATATTTTCTGTATGAACTTTGAGTGTTCTTTTATTCATAAAATGCTCTCTGGTAAAAATAGGTAAAAAGTATAGATTATAAATAAAGAGGGTATAGAAATCAACCGACCATCTCCTCAATCAAATATAGCATAAAGGAAATTTTAGATGCGAATACTTGTAGCTCAGTTAAATTTTGTCATCGGAGATTTAGTCGGGAATACTCAAAAAATTATTGAAACATTAGATAGAGCCAGAGTTAAGGAAGTAGATATCGTATTATTCCCCGAACTGGCTATATGTGGATATCCACCTGAAGATTTTTTGCTTCATCCTTCTTTTGTAGACGCTATAGAAGTTTATTTGGAAGAGATTATTCGAGCCTCGTCCCGGCTGTTTGTGGTGGTTGGAGTGGTAAGAAAAAATTTAGGATCGGGTGAGAAAACTTTATTTAACAGTGCTGCTATTATTCAAGATGGTAAGCTTTTAGGTTTTCAAGATAAGTGGTTACTTCCGACCTATGATGTATTTGATGAAAGAAGATATTTCGAGCCAGGTTCTAAAGCCGCTGTATGGGATTATAAGGGTAAAAAAATAGGAGTAATCATCTGCGAAGATATTTGGCAGCATGCAGGCTATGTGGAATATACAAAATATAGCAGAGACCCTGTCGCAGCCCTTCAGCAATTTCAACCAGATCTTTTATTAAATCTTTCAGCCTCCCCTTATCAATATCAAAAACCTGATACAAGAGTAAAGGTATGTGCTATGGCTGCTCAAACTCTTGATTGCCCTGTAGTTTTATGTTGTCAAGTAGGAGGTAATGATGAATTGATTTTTGATGGGTATAGCGTATGTGTCGACCGCAGAGGAGAATTACGAGAGCTCGGCAAGGGATTTGAAGAAGATGAGTTTATTTTTGATTCTAGTGCTGAACCTATTTCCTGCCCTTATCATTATAATCCTATCAAAGATCTTTATGCAGCATTAGTTCTCGGTGTCAGAGACTACTTTCATAAATCAGGATTTAAAAAAGGGTGTCTTGGTTTATCTGGAGGTATCGATTCTGCGCTAGTCGCTTGTATTGCTACCGAAGCTCTTGGTAGAGAAAATGTACTCGGTATAGCTATGCCATCTAGATATAGTTCAATAAGTAGCATTACCGATGCACGTACACTTGCCAGCAATTTAGGCATACAATTCCAAGAGGTATCCATTGAAACACCTTTTATTTCTTTTTTAGATCTACTTAATCCCTACTTTGAAGGTAAGGGCTTAGATGTAACAGAAGAAAATTTACAAGCTAGATTACGTGGAATGATTCTTATGGCTTTTTCTAATAAATTTGGACATGTTGTTCTGAGTACGGGCAATAAAAGTGAGATGGCTATGGGATATTGCACTCTGTATGGAGATATGTGTGGAGGGCTCAGCGTAATTGCAGATGTATTAAAAACTCAAGTCTACGAATTAGCAAGATATGTAAATAGAGATAAGGAAATTATCCCTTTATCCTCTATGGAAAAAGCTCCTTCTGCAGAACTCAGACCTAACCAAAAAGACACCGATTCGTTACCTGAATATGAAGTGGTCGATAAAGTATTAAAATCTTATGTAGAGGGGTATCTATCCCCAGAAAAGATTGCAGAAAAGCATGATCTAGCTATTGAAGTAGTTTTGGATTTAGTGCGCAGGATTCATAGGGCTGAATATAAAAGAAGACAAGCTGCACCGGCCATAAGGGTTTCTAAAAAAGCGTTTCGTGTAGGAAGGAAGTACCCTATTGTGCAGGGTTGGATTTAAAGATTTGACCACGCAAAAGGTAGTACTTGTGATAACTCACTTTGTTTATGTCTTAACATCATTAGTCGATCAAAGCCTACTGCCACCCCAGAACAATCTGGAAGGCCTTGCTCAAGAGCCTCTAAGAATTTCTTATCGATAGGTAGTTCAAGTTTTCCCATGTCTTTTCTTTTCTGATTAGATAGCTGGAATCTTTTTAACTGTTCTTGAGGGTCTGTAAGCTCATGATATCCATTAGCTAGTTCGATTCCTTGAAAATATATTTCAAATCGTTCTGAGACCAGTGTATCTTGATAGAGAGTTAATTGTGATAAGGCAGATTGGCTAGCGGGAAAGTACTTTAAGACAGTAAGCTTATCCATCCCAAGAACTGGTTCTATGAAAAAACTTAGTATGTATTGAAGAAGAGTGTCTTTGTCCCATTGGCAAAGATCCTTAGGGGGGTACATTTGTCTTTCTTGAATAAACTGGATGAGATCTTTGACAGGGGATAAATCAATATCTAGGTTCGTATGTTCTATAAAAAGATCTTTATAGGTAAGTTGCTCACAAGGTAAGTCTCCTAGAAAAATTTTTATGAAATCAAGAGTCTGGTTTATGATTTGATCCAACGAAAAATTTTCTTGATACCACTCAGCCATGGTAAATTCGGGATTGTGAAGTCGACCCTCTTCTCCATATCTAAATACGTGAGAGAGTTGAAAAATATTTGTTAATCCCATAGCGATCAATCTTTTCATAGCATATTCAGGTGAACTATGAAAATATCCCATTTTTCCATCGTGCATCTGACTTTGGATTAAATCAATATGAGTGTCTACAGGTGCGGCAGGGCATAAAAGAGGAGTATCTACTTCCGTAAGGCCTACATTCATAAAAAAAAGACGCGCCCTATGTAACATAAGAGCGCGGTCTTTTAAAATGGAGTTTTTACACTCTAGAGACATATTCTCCCGTGCGTGTATCGACTTTTATTTTTTCACCCTCTTCGATAAAGATAGGGACTTGAATTTTTGCTCCAGATTCAGTCATTGCAGCTTTTAACACCCGACCCGACGTATCACCTCGAATCCCTGGGGCCGTCTCAGTAATTTTTAGTTCCATAAATGTGGGTGGCTGGATATCAATAGGCTGTCCTTTGTAAAAGGTGATATCATAAAGGACTTCTTCCATGAGCCACTGTTCTTTTTCACCGATCAAACTTAGAGCAATAGTGATCTGATCGAAGGTGTTATCGTCCATAAAAACAGCGCCGTCAGCTTCTTTGTACAGCATTCTCATTTTCGTTTCTTCTACATCAGCAGCGTCTACTTTTTCGCCAGATTTAAAAGTTTTTTCAACAACCCTAGCTGTCTTTAGGTGTTTAAGTTTTATTCTATTAAAAGGCTGTCCCTTTCCTGGCTTTACGAATTCGTTGGAAACTACATGGTAAGGCTCTCCCTCGACTTCAATTTTATAGCCGGGTCGTACATCGCCTGTGCTAAATTGGGGCATGAATTCTTCCTGGTGTTAGTAGGTAAAATAGTGGATTTTGAAGAGGTTATCTTTAAAATGCAATGGTAGATTCACTAGAAGAAGGAAAAATAAGATAGGTTTTTTGTGAATGAGATAAAATAATATTGAAGAATATGGTGCTTTATTCGGTTCATTTAGGAAATTATACAGATTGATTATTGAACCGAGGTAATATAAACTAACCATCAAGATATAACTTAATAATTTTATAGGTCTATCGTGATAGTAGGAATCCAAGAAGAGCAATTTGCAAAAGATACTTTAGAAAGATATTCGGGCAGTGAGATTGGAGATTTCCAACCTAACCTTCTTATTACAAACTTTCCAAAATACGTAGAATACTTTGCTAAGACAAGAGAAATAGAAGTCATTGATGGCTCTGTATTTAAAGTCGCTCACTGCAAAAAAGAAGGTATAAGCATACTTGACTTTAAGATAGGTTCACCTGCAGCGGCCATTGTGGTGGATTTATGCTCATTTTTACCCATAAAATCGAGTTTGCTCTTAGGAATGTGCGGTGGGTTAAGGAGAAGGTATCACGTGGGGGAATACTTAGTTCCTGTGGCTAGTATACGCGGTGAGGGGACCTCTGATTTTTATTTTCCAGCTGAAGTGCCAGCTCTTGCCAATTTTTTAATGCAAAAAGCCTCAACAGATATTCTTGAAGAGCAAAAAGCCACTTATCATATTGGGATAACCTATACAACCAATATGAGATTTTGGGAATTCAATGAAGAATTTAAAAATAGATTGAAGATCACTAAAGCTCAAGCTATTGAAATGGAATGTGCTACTTTATTTGCAGCAAGTTATAAGAGAAAATTTACTTTGGGAGCGTTGCTTCTTATTTCAGATCTTCCTTTGAATCCAGATGGTATTAAAACGAAAAAAAGTGCAGCTTCTGTATATGATCTTTATATGGCTGATCATGTAGAAAAAGGGATAGCTATTCTTAAAAGAGCCCAAGCAATGCAATCTCATCATATTAAAGGCGCATACCATAGAAATATTGGTCTTGGGACTCCTAAAAATAAAGGCTCAACGGCTTAAAATATCTAAAATGGATATTTCCATTTCTTTTGGCTTTTTCTTTTGAGGAAGAGCCACTGTTTTTTTCTCTAGGACTTTACCTTTTTGCTTTTCTGTCGTCATGGTAAACTTTTCGATTTTAATGAAATGTATACCCCTGCTCGCAGCCAAGAGTCTTATTTTAGCCACTAAGCAGAGCCACAACACAGGATCAGGTACAGGACCAAAACGGTCTTTCATTTCAAGAGTTATATTTTCAATCTCATCAAACTGGGAAGCTTCGCCTAGCCTATGGTATATTTCCATTCTAAGACTTGGTTCATTTATATAGGTATCAGGAAGTCTTGCATCAAAGCATGTTTCTATTTTTGTCTCTAGGAAGGTAATGGGAAGATTTTTTTTGATTGCATCTACTGTTTTTTTCAAAAGCTTGCAATAAAGGTGAAACCCTATAGCAGAAATTTGACCTGACTGCTGCACACCCAAAATATCACCAGCCCCGCGAATTTCAAGATCCCGCATAGCTACCTTCATTCCTCCTCCATGACCTGAAGACTCTATAAGTGCTTGCAGTCTTTTTCTAGCTATCTCAGGAAGTCTTTGCCCTTTGCTGGTGAGAAAGTAGGCATAGGCTGTACGATTCCAACGTCCCACTCTACCTCTAAGTTGATATAGATCTGCCATTCCGAATTGATCTGATTTATCAATTAAAATGGTATTGGCATTAGGTATGTCTACCCCATTTTCTACGATCGTAGTAGCAATCAAGACATCTGAGTTCCCACTTTTAAAAGAATGAAATACCGCATCTAGTTCATCAGCAGACATTTGGCCGTGACCTACTACAATTTTTGCTTGGGGTACTAGTTTTTGTAGTTCCTCTTTCACTTGAAAAATACTCTCCACTCGATTGTGGATGAAATAAGACTGTCCATCTCTTGAAAGCTCTCTTAAAAGAGCGTTCTGTATTACTGGGGCATCTCTTTCTGCTAAGATACTTTTGATGGGAAGTCTATCCTGGGGGGGAGTATTAATTACCGATATTTCTCTTGCGCCTATCAGAGAAAGATATAAGGTTCTTGGAATAGGTGTTGCAGATAGTGTTAAGCAATCTACCCCTACTTTAGCTTTTTTTAAATGTTCTTTAGCTCTTACACCAAAGCGCTGCTCTTCATCAATAATGATGAGACCGAGATTTTTAAATTGCACGTCATCGCTCACAATACGATGGGTGCCTATTAAAATGTCCAAGGTTCCATCTTGCACTTTTTTTAAAGTTGCCTTGATGTCTTTAGTAGACATAAATCTTGAAATCATTCCAATTTCCAACGCGAAATTAGACATCCTCTCTTTGAAATTCTCAAAATGTTGCAATGTGAGAATTGTAGTGGGAACAAGCACTGCCACTTGTTTTTTTCCATCCATTACCGCCTTGAATGCGGCTCTCATAGCTACTTCGGTTTTACCATATCCCACATCTCCACAAATAAGACGGTCCATTGCCTTCGCTGAGATCATGTCTTTTTTTATTGATAGAATAGCTTGGATTTGATCTTCAGTTTCGGTAAAAGGAAAATCTTCCTCAAATAATACCATCTCTTCAGAGTCTTCTGGGCAAGAGAATCCACCATGAATTTCTCTATTAGCTGCTCGCTCGAGAAGCTCTTTGGCATAACCAATAATTGATTTTTGAGCTTGTATACAGGTTTTCTGCCATTTAGAAGATCCCAAGGAGCTCAATGTGGCAGGAGTTTCTGAGGAACCAATATAGCGGCTTACCAAATGAGATTGAGAAATAGGCACATATAATTTACTTTTTTCTGCATACTCAATGATTAAAAATTCAGCATCAGCTCCTAAGTGATTTTTTTGAGTTTCGATACCAAGAAATTTTCCAATACCGTTATGAAAATGAACCACTATATCACCTGGTGTTAGCTCATGAAATTCAGAGGCCGGTGTGTGATAAGTACTTCTCCATTTTTGCCTTCTAGCTTTATATCGATGGGTAAGTTCAGTCTGGGGTAGAAGAGCGAAGTAAGTATCACTGAGAATAAAACCAGATGTTAAGTAACCCCTGTGATACGAAGTTTTGATTGGAAGAGTTAAATTTAGGTGATGGATACGGTCTTTTAATTTTTTTTCCTCAGCCTCTGAAGAACTTAATATATGAAGATCAAGAGGGACATTAGTAGACCGAGACAGGGAAAGTAGAACTTCATCCGAGGAAGAGGCTTCTTTATTTTCACTTAAGGAAAAAAAATCGGTGATTCCTACAAATGGATGTTGCCAGCGATGTGCTTCAAAAGATTGACCAATACATTCAAAAGAGAGTTTTTGAAGAGGATTTTTGCCGGAATAGAATTTTCTTCCACTTCGTTCTTTGATATGTATAGGTGAGAGCTGCTCTATGGGGAGCTCAGAGAGGAAAATTTTCTGAAAATGATCTGTCCTTGCTAAATGATCCTCAAAGGATGAGAAAAAAAGAGTTTTGCTGCCAGGTAAGCTTTGTAAAGAAGTGTAGTGGTCTTCTAGCGACAATAACTCATTAAAAACAATAAGTGTATTTTCTCCTAGATAATCCCAAAGTAAAGAGGGATGGTCTTCAGCCTTTAAAAGTTCCCATTCCGAAGCTGGACTTATGAAAAGACTAGGTACTTTTTGTATTGATTTTTGTCCTACCGGATCGTATGTCCTTATTTGCTCTAGAATGTCTCCAAAAAAGTCAAGACGATAAGGTTCAGTAGCAGATACAGGAAATATATCAATAATACCTCCACGGACGGCAAACTCACCTTTGTCAGCAGCTACAGGCATTTTTTTATAGCCAAGCTCTAGCAGAAAAGAAGGAATGCTCTCAAAGGAGATCTCATCTCCTTTATGCCAAAGCCTACAAAGACGCTGCAATGTATCGGGGCTAACTGTTTTTTGTAAAAGGGATTGTAAAGAGCAATGGATTATCTTAGTAGATGAGCTAAAATTTAGTTGGTATAAAATTTCTAAACGCCTGCCCGAAATATCGGCACTGGGAGAGATTTCTTCGCCAGGAAGAGTTTCCCATGGAAGCAGTTCTAGTATAGGTTGTTTAGAAAAAAAAGCAAGATCATCTAATAGGCGATCATCACGGGATCCAGAAACGATAACAATATTTTTTTGTGAGTTTGATAAAGCGGCAAGACATAGAAGAGCTTTAGGAGTATCCCA
>JBEIFG010000033.1:0-12460 GCA_040382555.1 Chlamydiales bacterium
CTTAGGCTGCAGCATAGAGTAATTATGAACCTCATTCTATTTGGATTTAAAAAATGTGGAAAAAGCTATTACGGTCTGCGCGTGGCGCAAAAGATGCATATGAGCTTTGTAGAAACGGATTTAATGATCGAGGAGCTGTATGCCTCTCGCTTCCATAACGCTCTGTCCTGTAGAGAAATCGTATCTCACCATGGAGAGCATTTATTTAGAGAACTTGAAAAACAGGTCCTATACTCTTTAAATGAAGTGAAAAATACAGTAATTGCCCTAGGAGGAGGAAGTGTTCTCGATGCTGAAAATGTAGAACATCTCACTAAAGTAGGTCCTTTGGTTTACCTCCAAACTGATAAGCACGAATTGCGCAGAAGGTTATTTGTGGGAGAGCTACCCTACTATATAGATCCTGACGATCCACTTCATTCTTTTGAAAAAATGTACGAAGTACGCCACAAAATCTATGAACAAATCCCGGCCTTTAAAATAGACACCCATCATAAAAATGAGACGCAAATCATCCATGAATTATGCGCTCTGGTAGAAACCATGAAAGGGTTTAATGGCCAGTAATTCATTTGGAAATATTTTTAAGGTAATGACATGGGGAGAATCTCATGGTAGAGCCATAGGAGCTGTGATTGATGGATGCCCTAGCGGTCTTGAAATTGGAGCAGAGGATATTCAAGCAGAGTTATTCTTTCGCCAAGGGGGAAAACCCTATACTACTCCAAGGAAAGAAGCCGATGTGGTTGAAATTTTATCCGGGGTATTTGAAGGGAAAACGACAGGGGCTCCTATCTCGGTAATTATTTATAATCAAGACAAAGATCCGTCCAAGTACTCACCGATTCAAGAAGTACTAAGACCTGGACATGCCAACTTTACCTATTTAGAAAAGTACGGTATTTTTGATTATAGAGGGGGTGGTAGGGCATCAGGTAGAGAAACTGCATGCCGGGTAGCTGCAGGGGCTATCGCAAAAAAAATACTGCGCCACTACGGTATAGATTTTTTAAGCTATATCCAGCAAATAGGTGAAGTCAAAGCAAAGATTCCAGATCAGGTAACAAAAACACAAATATGGCAAACTCCCCTTCTTTGCCCTGATGTAGCTGCCGCATTACAAATGGAAACAGCTCTTCTATCCGCTATAGAACAAAAAGACTCCCTAGGTGGGGTTATAGAATGTATATTTACAGGCTTGCCTATAGGTCTGGGTGACCCGGTATATGAAAAACTCGAGGCCAATCTGGCTAAAGCTATGCTTTCGATACCTGCCTGTAAAGGAGTGGAATTCGGAGCAGGTTTTCGTAGCTCGTCCATGAAAGGATCAGAACATAACGATCTTTTTCATCTCTCACCCCAAAATACCATAGAAACTCAATCCAACCATGCAGGTGGCCTACTTGGAGGCATATCTACAGGAATGCCCTTAAAATTTAGGTGTGCCATGAAACCCACTTCCAGCATTCAAATCAGCCAACCCAGTCTAAACTTACAAAAGCAACCCACTCTTCTGCAAATGCCAGAGGGATCCAGACACGATCCTTGTCTTGCTCTTCGCGCTGTAGCTGTGGTAGAAGCCATGGCAGCCTTGGTGATTGTAGATGCTATATTTATGAACAGATCGGCTAAATTATGAAAGATATCACCCTTATTTTCCCCCACCATCTTTTTAAAGACCACCCTGGACTATCTAACAGCCAGCATATCTGGTTTTTAGAAGATCCCCTATTTTTTTCTGATCCTATATACCCCGCCTTGTTCCATAAGCAAAAAATCATGTTTCACCGTGCATCCATGAAACAATGGCAAGAAATACTACATGAAAAAGGATTCAAAACTAAGTATTGGGAAAGACACCAACTAGATCCAAAATATCATAAGCTAGCTCCGCTTATCAAGGGATGCCGTATTCATGTAGCCGAACTTGATGATGAAGTGTTATCTAAGAGGATCTCATCCCTTATCTCCAAAGCTGGGGCTCAGTTAATCATACATTCCTCCCCAGGTTTCATCACCCCACTACCTACCTTTGAAGATATCTTTCGGGGAAAATCTCATTATTTTTTTCACTCCTTTTATATAGAGCAGAGAAAAATGCATCATGTGCTAGTCGATGATAAGCTTAAGCCAGTGGGAGGAAAATGGAGCTTTGATACTGAAAATCGAAAAAAAACTCCCAAGAACTTACATGTACCCCCCATCCCCTCTATTCCTCTATCAGAACCTATCTTAGAAGCTAAGAAATATACTCAAACCCACTTTGCACATCACGTAGGAAATACTGATTCATTTATTTATCCAACTACCCATGAGCTGGCAAAAAAATGGTTAGATGACTTTCTTCGTCACAAACTTCATCTATTTGGCGACTATGAGGATGCAATTCAAACCAGCGAGCCTTTTCTTTTTCATTCAGTACTATCCCCTTTACTGAATGCAGGACTGCTCACTCCTGTAGATGTAGTGAATAAAACGCTTGAGTATGCTTCCAAGCACGATATTTCCTTAAATAGCCTAGAAGGTTTCTTAAGACAAGTTATTGGGTGGAGAGAATTTGTGCGTGGAGTCTATTTAACAGCCGGCACAAAACAAAGAAAGAGCAATTTTTTTAAACACCAAAGAAAGATGCCAGCCTGCTTTTACGACGGCTCCAGCGGCATAGATCCTGTGGATATATCTATCCAGAAAGCAAAAGACTTTGCTTACTGCCACCATATTGAAAGACTTATGGTCTTAGGGAACTTTTTTCTTTTATGTGAAATACATCCGGATGAAATCTACCGATGGTTTATGGAAATGTTTATTGATGCCTATGACTGGGTCATGGTTCCTAACGTATATGGAATGAGCCAGTATGCAGACGGTGGATTGATGACCACGAAACCTTACTTAAGTGGATCTAGCTATCTGCGCAAAATGAGTAATTTTAAAAAAGGTCCATGGATGGATATATGGGATGCTCTTTTTTGGCGCTTTTTTATCAAGCATCTGCCTTTTTTTGAAGCTCAACCAAGACTTCAAATGCTTTGTAGTATGGCTAAAAAGAAAAAAAATGATACAGATCTTCTAAGAACAGCAGAAACATTTTTGAAGGATCTTTTATGAGTAAGGTATTAGTTACAGGTTGCACGGGATTTATTGGGAAGAGGTTAATTTACCAATTGCTTGATCAAGGTCATATAGTTTATGCCCTCTCTCGCATACGAGGGGTGGGAGTGGGTCACCTTACACACCCCAACCTCCATGTAATTTGGGGGGATTTGAAAGATCCCACTAGTGTAGATCCAATACCCAAAGATATAGACGCAGCATACTATCTAATTCATTCCATGGCTGAGGATGTGAAGAACCTATTAGAAACAGAAGGAAAAACGGCTGAAAATTTTATTAAGCTCATCGATCAAACCGCATGTAAGCAAGTAATTTATCTTGGGGGTATCATCGATGAAAGAGGAGATCTTTCTGATCATTTAAAATCTAGAAAAAATGTCGAAGAGGTCTTATCTAAAGGCAAAGCGCCTCTCACCATACTTAGAGCGAGTATCATCATTGGTGCAGGCAGCGCTTCCTTTGAAATTATCCGAGATTTAGTCGAAAAGCTCCCTTTAATGATCGCTCCTAAATGGGTTAAAAGCCAATGCCAACCTATTTCTATTGTGGATGTCTTATTTTATCTGTCTAGTGCTCTTTTAAAAGAATCGATGTATGGGAAAATTTACGATATCGGTGGCCCGGAGATTTTGTCATTTGAGCAGGTACTTCTCAGGTATGCAAAGTTTAGAAAGCTTACACGCTGGATCATCGATGTCCCCTGTCTTACCCCCAAACTCTCCAGCTATTGGCTTGTCTTTATTACCTCTGTACGCTTTACACTCTGCTCTTACCTGGTAGATAGCATGAGATTTAATAGTTTTTGCAGGGACAAATCTATCGATCTCGTTTTACCTCATACGTGCCTCACATTTGAAGAAGCTTTAAATAGAGCTTTCTTAAAGATTTCCCAAAACGAAGTGGTATCTACTTGGATGGATTCATGGCTTATCGAATCGAGCAATCCAGATATTCACAAATTCATTGAAGTGCCTGAAGAAGGCTGTCTTAAAGATAAGCAAGCTATGCCCCTGGGACTTCCTAAGTTAGAGGTTATCCAAAGAATTTGGAGCATCGGAGGCAAAAATGGTTGGTACGGGCTAAACTGGGCTTGGAGGCTCCGCGGGCTTATGGATAAGTTTATTGGCGGTACCGGGTTAAATCGAGGAAGACGTCATCCCACCGAAGTGGAAGTAGGTGATTCCATTGATTTTTGGCGTGTGGTAAAAGCGGATAAAGAAAATGGAGATCTGATTTTATATGCCGAAATGAAAGTGCCCGGAGAAGCTTGGCTTCAGTTTAAAATCGAAAATGACATTTTATACCAGACTGCTACTTTTCGCCCCAAAGGCATATTAGGTAGGGCTTACTGGTATGCGATGCTCCCCTTCCACTTTTTTATTTTCAAAAAAATGGCAAAGAGTTTAGCTCAAAAGCTCTAATCCAATAGGCTCGAGAATTCGAGCCTATAGATCTTTTTAAGCTTCTTATGCTGGCTGGTTGCTAATATCGATTAACTCTACTTCAAAGATAAGCGTAGTATTAGGACCGATTTCAGGACCATATCCATGCTCACCATAAGCTAAATACGAAGGAACAAATAGTTGCCACTTATCCCCCTTTTTCATGAGCTGAAGTGCCTCTGACCAACCAGGAATTAACTTGCCAAGAGGAAAGGTTGCCGGCTGTCCTCTTTCAATGGAACTATCAAATACCCTTCCATCGATAAATGTTCCCTTGTAGTGGATGGTTACTTGATCAAAAAGAGAAGGAGAAGGACCGCTGCCTGATTTAATGACTTTGTATTGCAAGCCACTTGGCAGCACGACTATACCGTCTTTTTCCTTATTTTGGGCTAAAAACACGTCCCCTTGTTTTTTATTTTCTTGGGCCACATGGGCTATATGTTGTTTTTGCTGGGCTTGTATTTGATTGCGTAAAGCTAGCAAAATGGAGTGAATTTCCTCTTGGGATAATTTGGGAGATGCACCAGAAAGACCATCCTGAAATCCTTCAAGTAAAAGAGATTCTTCCATATCTGCAAATTGATGCTTTAGATTTTTTCCAGTTTCAAGACCTATACAATAACTAACTTTTTCTTTTGTTGACTTCATCTTTAAACTCCTTCGAAATAAAGCGTATGGTATATATATGATTTCCTGTTTAGCGAACAAGAAGATTATATAATCCATGGATTCCAAACACCTAATAATAGGCTTGCTCAGCTGGCTTTTATTTTCATCCTTCCAGATGCCTTTAAGAGAAGATCTAATTTATCTTAGCTATGTGCATGATCCCTCCAGCGCCATTACCATTCAGTGGCACTCCAATAGTGACTATCCAATCTCTTCATTAAGGTACAGAAAACAAGGTGATCCGAACTGGTTAGAAAAAGAGGGGTGCTATCTCACTCTTTTAGAATATGACTACTTAATTCATAGAGTAGATATTACAGATTTAACTCCTGATACCTCTTATGAATTTATACTCTGCCAAAGTTCAATTATCCATTCATTCCGGACATTGCCCGATCATTTAGAAAATAATTCGATAAAACTGGCCATTGGAGGAGATGTATTTGCAAGCGAGAAAAGTTTTTATAAAATGGCCTCTGCAGTCCGTGATAGGCAACCTCATTTTGTGATCTTAGGAGGTGATATTGTTTACACAGACGCTGGCAGCAGCCCCATGGAAAAAATAAAAAAATGGAATCTTTTTTTTCAAGCTTGGAACCGGGCTATGCGATCCAAAGAAGGAAATCTGATCCCTATGGTCGTAGTGCCAGGAAATCATGATCACTACAGAGTGATCCATAGCAGAATACCTGCAGAATTTAAAGATCAGCCCTTCTTTTATTTCTTCCCATGTGTCGAAGGTAGAATTACCTATAGATCTTTAGATCTTTTTGGATCTGTATCTTTTTTTCTTCTAGATTCACACCATTTTTATCCCATCCAGGGCAGTCAAACAGAGTGGCTAAAAACAGCCCTGATGCAAAGAAGTAAGTTCCCCTTAAAGATTGGTATCTATCATATACCCGCTTATCCATCTATCGGAGCATTGAATGATCCGATATCTACAGAAATTCGGCGGCACTGGTGCCCTCTTTTTGATGCATATAATGTCAAACTGGCTTTTGAGCATCACTGCCATACCTACAAAAGAACTCTCCCTTTGCGCAACGGTCGAATCGATCCTCAAGGGGTCATTTACATAGGGGATGGATGCTGGGGAAAGGGTGCTAGTCGTATAAGAGACACTCAATGGTTTTTAGCAAAAGTTTTACCGACTACCTGCGCAAACATACTCACTCTTTATGCAAATCAAGCAAGGATTGAAGTAATTTCAGATCAAGGTGATCAATTAGATTACATAGAATTAATTTTTTAATAATAAATTAAATGATATTTATCCTTTTAAATGTTATAATTATTAAAAATAAAACAAGAGACAACTATGTTTCCAATTAGTTCATTACCCCCCTCACTGAATCCCCTTTATTTAGAGGATGATATAGACAAAGAAAACGCTATTACTGTGGTTTCAGAGCGGGTTAAATCCGCAGTTACGAGGGTAAAATGGGCTCCTGAAGAAAGCCTTTGTCAGGTGACGTGGATGGATAGTAGATCAGACTTGTCCCAAGAAGAGATCGAAAAGACTTGGTATGAGCTAAGATCTTTAGGATTTGGGGCCATGATCCAAAGAGCTAATCCGGAAGAAATGAGGGAGTACGTCGACTCCTTTCAACTACTTCAAGATGATAGCGAAGATGGGATCAAATGTCCTTTATGGAACCCTGAACAATATACAGCCGAATCTTTAGAATTGGAACAAATTTATTCTCAAATCCACTCAACCCCAAAGCCATTCACTCCAATTGAAAATGATTCTGAGCTTCTAGATTTACTCAATGGAGACGAAGAAAGAAGTCCAGCTCCCTTAAAATACAATCAAAGTTTTTTTGATTTAGGCGCTTTGATAGAAAATCAAGAGAACCGCTTCTGCCCTGACACAGGAAAACGAAAAAGGGGTGAGGATGTTCCCATTTGCCGCTTGCCCTCCCTTTTGGGTAAACACAACAGATAATCCTAAAACTTTAAATAAATCGTTATGTCAAAAAAGATTGCTGTTTATTCCCTACGGTGAGGCTATCCATGGAAGTCTTTTTTTAATCTATTAAAAAAACGATCATATTCCTTTTGTTTATGAAGCATTCATGCTAAAATAGACGCCTAAATTACATATCGCACTCAAGGTTTTTCTATGTCATGGACAGCTCCATCTGATACTACCCTTCTTGATTCACTAGCCATTTTAGCCCCAGACAGCTCTAAAAATACCCTTAGGGATTGGATAAAGCAAGGCAGAGTAGATGTGGAAGGAAGGATGATTAAAAACCCTCAGGCGCCTGTAAAAAAAGGATCTAGAATAGCGCTCGGAAAAAGAAAACATTTCATGAACTATGGGATCGAAATTCTACATGAGGACAAATCGCTGATTGTGATTCATAAACCACAAGGTTTACTCAGTGTGGGAACAGACTACTCCCCTTATAAAAATGTCCACGGCTTTTTAAAGCGCAGAGTACCCGGACGTTCAGTGTATCCCGTTCATCGTTTGGATAGAGAAACCTCAGGTATTATGATGTTTGCCTATACCGAGGAAGCGAAAGAACATCTAAAAAAACAATTCGAAAAACACTCGATTGAAAGAGAATATGTTGCAATCATAGAAGGTATACTCCCGGAAAAATCTGGAACTTGGAAAAGCTTTCTTGTAGAAGATGAGACCTATCATGTAAGAAGCACAAAGCAGAAAGAGCTTGGGAAAGAAGCTATTACTCATTATACTGTAGCCCAGCACAATAAAAATAATAGCCTGATCCGTCTTAGATTGGAAACGGGCAAGAAAAATCAAATCCGAGTGCATTGCTCAGATGCAGGGCATCCGATCGTTGGGGATATGAAGTATGGATCTTTATGCTCAAGAGCTTCTAGAGTATATCTCCATGCCACCATTTTAGGTTTTCTTCACCCAGAAACAGAAACTCCTATGCTTTTCGAAAGAAAGCCCTCCCCCGACTTTTTCTATGGGATGAAAGAGCGCATACAAATGGAAAAAATAAATTCTTAAAAAACATTTGCATTAAAGTTTTTTTTGTTGTCTCCTTAATTTAACAAGGAGTTTGGCATGTCTATTTATGCGATTTTTGGAGCCTCTGGAGGAATAGGATCTTATCTAGCGTCCTCTTTATCCAAAAAAGGTCACACCGTTTATCTTTTAGGAAGGCACGAAGAAAAATTAATCCCATTAGCGCAGCAATTATCCCAGCCCTTTAAAATAGTGGATCCTCACAGTGACGAAGCAGTCGCAAATGTCTTGAAGCAGATACTATCTGAACAAGGTTCACTGGCCGGAGTAGCCAGTTGTATTGGCTCTTTTTTTATTAAACCCTTGCATATGACCTCAGTATCGGAGTTTAAGGAGGTATTGCAAACAAATCTAATCTCTTCCTTTACGATTTTAAAATCTGCTTGTCACCTTTTGTCCGAACAAAAAAAGGGATCTATTGTACTTTGCTCTTCTACGGCTGCCTTAGCAGGTCTTAGCAACCACGAAGCTATTTCAGCTGCCAAAGGAGCGATTGCTTCGATGGTGCGCTTGGCTGCCGCTTCCTATGCAAGCAAAGGAGTGAGAGTCAATGCGGTAGCACCCGGATTGACACGTACACCGCTAGCTCATAGTATTACCTCTAGTGAGATTTCTTTAAAGGCGTCTACTGCTTTTCATCCTATCGGACGAATAGGTGAAGCAAGTGATGTAGCCAATGCCATTGAATGGCTTCTTAATGAAAACAGCTCATGGATTACTGGTGATGTAATTGCAGTGGATGGAGGACTCTCATCTCTGCGAACCAAAATGAGCCCATCCTAAAACTAAATAACCGAATGGATGAATTCAACTACCTAACAGCTTCTACGACAATATGAATGCTTTAAAAGGGCATCAGATTCATACATATTGATTTAAAATTACTAATTTACTTTCTACCAAAGAGATATGGAAGTATTTAAGGGGTGAAATATGCATAAAAAAGTTCTGGAATATTTTGTGGTAGGGGCTGGTCCTGCTGGAATCGCAGCGGTTGGAAAATTAATAGATCTTTCTTTAGATCCTAAAAAAATAGGTTGGATTGATACACATTTTGCAGTAGGTGATTTAGGTAGAAAATGGTTAAATGTTTCAAGTAACAATAAAGTAGATTTATTTATTAAATTTTTATTAGAATGTAAATCATTTCATTTTGATCCCCATGCCAAAGACTTCTCTATAAATTTCATACCTAAAGAAAATACCTGTCTCTTAAAGGAAGTGGTCTATCCCCTGCAATGGGTCACCAAACAGCTAATGCAAAAAGTAAATACCTATCTAGGCTTAGCCAGGTGCTTACATCTAGAAAATGGAGTCTGGCATATAAATACTGAAAATGAAGAGATTCTTTCAAAAAATGTGATTCTTGCTATTGGATGTGACGCTAAACGATTAGATCATGGGGGTTTGCTAGAAATCCCTTTAGATATAGCCTTAAATCCAGAGATACTTCCACAGCATGTAATAAAAGATGATACCGTGGCGGTCTTTGGTTCCTCACATTCTGCCATTCCCATTCTAGCCAATTTATTAAACTTGGGAGTAAAGGTAATCAATTTCTACCGTTCTCCCCACCTTTATGCGGTCGATATGGGAGATTGGACGCTTTTTGATACCTCAGGCCTTAAAGGTTTTTCGGCAGATTGGGCAAAAAAAAACTTAGATGGTAAAATGCCTAGCCGTCTTGAGAGGTTTTTTTCTACAGATAAGACATTACATGAGCATCTTGCTCGATGTAATAAAGCTGTATATTCTATTGGATTCAAGCGAAGAAATTTACCTATATTAAAGCAGTACGATGATTTTGATTACAATAACAAAACAGGAATAATTGCTCCTGGACTGTTTGGATTCGGGATTGCGTTTCCCGAAGAAGTTTACGATCATTTTATGAATCACGAACATCGCGTTGGCCTTTGGAAATTTATGGAGTATTTAAACAAAGTGCTTCCCATTTGGATGAAATACGGAAACTAGAGAAAGTATAGAAATTCAGGTAACGCTTAAAAAAATTTAGGCAAAACTACGCATTTCCATTGATATCCAGACACGTCAGCAGAACATTGGCTCCGACGATTTCACCGATAACATCCGGAACCAATATCTTAGGAGCTATCTTGCAAGAGCTAGAGAATCGGTTTTTCTACGTCGGAAAATGGGCTTTTCGCTCCGCTAATCTTGCTACCATTTTGATATTGCAACCTTTTTCTAGACACTGAGAACATAATCTTGTTTCCAGCTAGTCTCGAAGTCGGCAGAAGAAATGTATCTTAAAGTAGAATAAAGCCTTTGTCGATAATAGAAGAATTCAACCTACTCAAAAATTTCACATTTTCCCTCTTCTCTTGTCCTATACTGTTTATGCTAGGTTTCTTCAGTTTTCAGAGTATGGAAGAAACTTTCTGGTACTGCAGCAAAGCCAAACAAAGAAGAATTTTGCTAGGATGTCTCTTTCCATTTTTACATCTTCAATTGACTTTTTTACTGGCATTATCTGCTCGTGACGATTTGTAGTAGGCATGTATCATCGGATTTTCCAGATCTTGTTATAAAAACGTATCCTTCTCGATCTCCACTAAAAAGTTTTAAGATTTTTATATACTTTCAGAGTAGGTACTGATCTTTATATTCTACTCATCTCTCAGAGAATTTCATATTAAATCAAAGCGATCAGCATTCATTACCTTTACCCATGCAGAAATAAAATCCTGAATAAACTTTTGCTGATTATCATCTTGTGCATACACTTCTGAATAAGCTCTGAGAATAGAATTAGATCCTAAAATTAAATCTACTCGGCTGGCAGTCCATTTCAACATTCCGGTAAGCCGGTCCAAAATCGCGTAGCTATTTACTGACCGAGGCTCCCACCTATACCTCATATCGGTGAGATTTACAAAAAAATCATTGCTTAAAACACCCTCACGCTCTGTAAATACTCCCTCTTTACTGCCCCCATAATTTGTGCCAAGCACTCTCATTCCACCAATTAATACTACCATTTCCCTGGCAGTAAGACGCATTAATTGAGTTCGATCTAAAAGAAGCTCTTCCGGTGTGACTGCATACTCTTTTTTCAACCAATTCCGATAGCCATCCGCTAAAGGCTCAAGAACTGCAAATGAATCCACATCGGTCATACTTTCGAGGGCATCTGCTCTACCTGGAGCAAACGGAACTTGTATATCAAAGCCCGCTAATTTAGCAGCCTGCTCGATTCCTATATTTCCACCTAAAACGATTATATCCGCTATGCTAACTCCCGAATCAGCCGAAATTTTCTCGTAAATGGCTAGTACTTTAGCAAGTCTTTCGGGTTCATTTCCTTCCCAATTTTTTTGAGGTGCCAGACGAATGCGCGCACCGTTAGCTCCTCCCCGTTTGTCAGAGCCTCTATACGTTCTAGCACTATCCCACGCTGTGATAATCATGTCTGCATTTGATAATGAATGATCTCTGATTTTTCGCTTTACTCCTTCCACATCATACTCTTTTTGGCCGGATGGGATAGGATCTTGCCAGATTAAATCTTCTGTAGGGACATCCGGACCAAAGTAGCGAGATTTAGGCCCCATATCTCGATGGGTAAGTTTAAACCAGGCCCTGGCAAAAACTTCGGAAAAATAGGATGGGTCCTTATAAAATTGTTCAGCTATTTTTCGGTACTCAGGATCCATTTTCATCGCCATATCTGCATCTGTCATCATTGGCTTTAGGCGTATAGAGGGATCCTCAACATCTACCGGCATATCTTCCTCTTTGATGTCAATAGGTTCATATTGCCAAGCGCCAGCGGGACTTTTTTTTAACTGCCAGTCGTAATTTAGCAATAACTGAAAATATCCATTATCCCACTCTGTTGGATGTGTGGTCCAAGCCCCCTCAATACCACTGGTAACCGTATTTCTTCCAATACCCCTTGAGGTATGATTAACCCATCCTAAGCCTTGCTCTTCAATGGGAGCTGCTTCTGGAGCTGGGCCAAGATTTGCCGCACTGCCATTGCCATGCGCCTTCCCTACCGTATGTCCCCCAGCTGTTAAAGCCACAGTCTCTTCATCATTCATTGCCATTCTTGCAAAAGTTTCACGAATGTCATGAGCTGTTTTTAATGGGTCTGGATTTCCATCCACCCCTTCCGGATTTACATAGATCAAACCCATCATTACCGCGGCTAAGGGATTTTCTAGTTGGCGATCTTTTGAATATCGACTTC
>JBEIFG010000034.1:0-12419 GCA_040382555.1 Chlamydiales bacterium
ACATTCCAATATTATTACCAGGAATTTTGAATACTTTAGGTCTATCGATATACTTATAGTGTAATTTTACTGCTGCAAGGAACATAAGCACGTACATGATCATATATAGCTCTGTACTAAGAGCTGTTAAAAACCAGAAAAATCCATTAATGGAAGGGATGTAAAATAATAACAGGCAAAAGGCACTCACTATGATTGCTTGGCTTATTAGAATTCTTACCGCCACCCCATTTTTATTTTTTTTGGAAAAAAATGGAGGAAGAAAGCCATACTCAGCAGCATGCAAAAGGCCTTTGGCGGGGGAAATAAGCCAGCTGGTAATGTTACCAACTGAGCCAATCACAATTAAAATAGTCATTATTGGAATCAAGAAGCTCAAACCAAATGAGTTAAACATCAAATTAAATACTTGCATCACTCCAGCTACAAGATTGATTTCCTCTTCAGGTATAATCATCGCAATAGCAAGAGAGCCTAAGGTCATAGATAGAAGTATAAAGCTGCTAGCGTAGAGTACAGCTTTAGGAAAGTTCTTTTGCGGATTCTTAATATCATTTACATGGACCCCTGATAGTTCCATGCCTAAAAAAGAAGCCATCATAGCAATAAGCGATACCCAGTTGCCCTTATGTGATAGCGATGGAACAAGGCTCTGTTTATCGAATTTTATTTGTAGAGGGTTACCTTTTAGAATCCATGCAATAGCGCAAATAATTAAGCAAAATAAAGGTAGAACAGTACCTAGTAGAGCGCATATATAATTAATTCTTGCAGAGGTATGAACACCCCTAAGATTAATGAATGTAATTACCCAAAATACTGCAAGAATAATTAAAAGCAAAAAGGAAGTATTTTCCGCAAGCTGTGGATTTAAAAGATAAGCAAAAGTTCCTGCTATGAACGATAGTATAGTCGGATACCACACCATAGTATTGATCCATTGCATCCATATAGCTACTAGTGCCCATTTTTCACCAAAGGCTTTTTCTATCCAGTGATATACCCCCCCCTTATCAGAAAAAGTGGCGGATAGCTCAGCAGCCACAAGAGAGGTTGGTCCTAGAAACAATAAGGCTGAAAAGAAAAAGAAAAAAATAAGTTCACTGCCGAATAAAGCGGAGGCGGGTAGGTTTTTTATGCTGTCTATAGCTGCTACAATAAGCAAAACAAGAGAAAATAAAGGAATTTTTTTATTCGACATGAGCTCCCTAGAAAAAAGATAACAACTAGTATGAATGGGTAGTATTTTAGATTTGATCCTTGAAAGTTTTCAATGATTAATTCCTAAATCTACGAATCATTCGATAAAATTTTCAGAAATGGATCTTCCTTCCTCAAAATAGGTCGGACCAGACTTATGAATCATAGCGCCTCCCAGGCAGTGATCCTCTTGGTAAAATACAATCGATTGACGAGGAGTAATAGCTCTTTGGGGATTCAAAAATTTGACAAACAGAGTGCCATTGTCTTCTTTTTCGATGATACAGGGCTGATCAGATTGTCTATATCGTATTTTGGCCTTGCATTGAAGTGGCAATGTAGGAGGGGTAGAAGCTACCCATGAAATATCGGTAGCTGTTAATGTATCTGAATATAATGCTGGATGGTCAGTGCCTTGTTCAACATATACAATATTTTTTTTAATGCATTTGCTGACCACAAACCAAGGCAGCCCAGCCCCACCTATTCCTAGCCCTTTTCTTTGTCCTATAGTGTAAAATGCAGCGCCCTCATGAACTCCAACTTTTTCTCCCTGCAGTGTTTGAAAATGGCCGCTGGAATAAGAGATGTATTTTTTAAGAAATTGTTTAAAGTTTCTTTCTCCTATAAAACAAATACCGGTGCTATCCTTTTTATCCGCTGTTGCTAGCCCATGGTCTTCTGCAATTTTTCTGACATCGCTTTTATTGAGGTGTCCGATAGGAAATAAAACCTGCTTTAAAATCTCCTCTTTTTGGGTATATAAAAAATAACTTTGATCTTTACCAGGATCCAATCCCTTTAGCAACTTTGGATGCTCTGGGTCCCTTCCTATTTGACAATAATGTCCTGTGGCAAGGTAATCCGCTCCAAGAGACTTAGCTTTAGCAAGAAATGCATTGAATTTGATTTCCCTATTGCACAAAATATCTGGATTCGGTGTATAACCCTCTTTGAGTTCTTTTAGAAAAAAAGAAAAAACTTGATCCCAGTACTCTTTCACGAAGTTTACAGAGTAGTAAGGTATCCCCAGATGTTCGCATACGCTAATCACATCCTCATATTCCCTTGAAGCAAGACAAACTCCATTATCATCTTGCTCTTCCCAGTTTTTCATAAAAAGACCGATTACATTGAATCCTTGCTGCTTAAGTAAAAGTGCTGACACAGAAGAGTCTACTCCTCCAGACATACCCACTACCACTGTAGGACGTTTTACGCTCAAAATCTTTCTCCTAAGTTTGTGGCTACGATTATACGCTAGAGAGACAAAAATGAAGAGAAAAAAAGAGGTGGAGAAAAGCTTGAAAGCAAGGAGACAGCCCCCCATGTAAATGGGGGTAATAAAAATAGTAAGATCGGAGTTAGCCCTTAGCCAATGGTGGTCACTAAATGCTGATCTACAGTCTCCTCATCTTTAAACACCAGCTTATCTTCCAGTGAGGAAACGCTCACGTCCCCCCCTTTATCTGGATGTAGAAGCAGTCTTTCTGCTAAGGGATCTTCCAGGTATTGTTCTATTACGCGACGCAATGGCCTGGCGCCCATTTCGGGTTGAAATCCTTTGGAAACAAGAAAATCTTTTGCTTTTTGATCCAAAGATAATTTGATTTTTTTGCGCGCAAGTCTTTTTTGAACTTTAGTGATTTCAAGCTCAATCACTTGGAGTAAATGCGTACGATCCAGAGGTCTAAAGATTACAATTCCATCCAAACGGTTTAAAAATTCTGGTTTGAAGGCTTTTTTTACAGAACCATCAATTTTTTCCTGCATAGCTTTATAATCTATCATTCCTTCCGTAGCTGCAAATCCTACTTCAGAAGATCTTCTAATTAGATCGGCTCCAAGGTTAGAAGTCATAATTATGATTGTGTTTCTAAAGTCAATTTTTCTTCCGAAAGAATCGGTTAGACGCCCTTCTTCTAAAATTTGAAGCAGCAGATTCATTACATCGGGATGAGCTTTTTCTATTTCATCGAATAAGACTACGCAATAAGGGCGTTGCCTTACTTGCTCTGTAAGTTGACCTCCCTCCTCATGACCTACATAGCCGGGAGGAGACCCTGTCATGCGGCTTATGGCAAATTTTTCCATGTACTCTGACATGTCAACTTGTATCAAAGAGTCTTCCCCACCAAACATATGGACTGCAAGCTGCTTAGCAAGCAGTGTTTTTCCAACTCCTGTAGGACCTAGAAATAAAAAAGCTCCTATAGGGCGGTTGGGGTCTTTTATGTCAGCACGGCTTCTGCGAATTGCTTTGCATACGCTTCCTATTGCATCATCTTGTCCAATAATGTTCGAACGAAGTATTTCTTCCATTTTTAGAACTTTTGAAGTTTCTCCCTCAGTAAGGCGTGTAAGGGGCACTCCAGTTTGCTTAGATACTATGGCTGCAACTTCTTCTTCATCGACAATAACTTGATGCTCTTCTTTCTTACTTTCCCATTCAGATATGATTTCCTGTAGTTTCTCTCTTAAAGTTTTTTCTTTATCTCGAAGTTTAGCTGCCTTTTCATACTCTTGCTTGCCTATGGACTCTTCTTTAGCTATGCGGACTTCTTCAATCTCTGCTTCATATTTAGTAATGTCTTGGGGCTGGTGCATCATGGCAATACGGGCTTTAGCGCCGGCTTCGTCAATTAAATCGATAGCTTTATCGGGTAAAAATCTACCAGCTATATATCTATCAGATAAATAGACTGCACTCTTAATAGCAGAGTCTGTGTAGATGCACTTGTGGTGTTCTTCGTACTTTGGTTTAAGCCCCATTAGAATCGAATTAGACTCCTCAAGAGAGGGAGGTGCTACTAAGATTTTTTGAAAGCGACGCTCGAGTGCTGCATCTTTTTCTATGTGTTTTCTGTATTCATCAATGGTTGTAGCGCCGATACACTGAATTTCCCCTCTTGATAAAGATGGCTTTAGAATATTGGATGCATCAATAGCTCCTTCAGCGGCTCCAGCTCCAACAATGGTGTGAAGTTCATCAATAAATAGAAGAATATTCCCATGTTTTTTGACTTCATCCATCACGGCTTTTATTCTTTCCTCAAATTGACCACGATATTTTGTTCCCGCAATCATAAGGGTGAGGTCCAGCGAAATAAGTCGTTTTTTCGATAGATGATCAGGTACATCGCCTTTAACGATGGCTTGGGCAAGGCCTTCCACTATTGCTGTTTTTCCAACTCCTGCTTCACCTATGAGAACTGGGTTATTTTTACGGCGGCGGCAAAGAATGAGAATAAGCCTTTCGACTTCTTCTTTTCTTCCTATGACTGGATCTAATTTGCCTTCTTTGCAAAGTTCTGTCAAATCATGGCCATAGGCTTTGAGTGCGGGAAGTTTATCCATACCTGCAGCAGCAGGTTTATCTTGAGGAAGCTTACCTGGAATAGGTCCTGCTGAAGTAGGTCCCGACATACCCATGGGAGGCAATTGCAGGTTAAAAGTCTCCAATTCTTTTAATACTTCTTTTCTAACGTCTTTAAGCACGATATTTAAATTTTCTAAAACCTGAGCTGCCACACCATCTGTTTGGCGTAGCAAAGCCAGCAGCAAATGTTCTGTCCCCACATAGTTGTGATTTAAGCTAGCGGCTTCTTCATTAGCATATTCAAAAACTTTTTTCACTTTTCCGGTTAAAGCCGGGTCACCGTATACTTGAATTTCAGGTCCAAACCCAACAAGCCTTTCTACTTCAGCTCTTACTGTTTCGTAGTCTAAATTTAAATTCCTTAAGACATTTACCGCTATTCCTTGACCTAATTTGAGTAGCCCCAAGAGAACATGCTCTGTTCCGAGGTAATTATGGTTGAGACGCTGTGCTTCTTTTTTAGCCAGCTTGATCACTTGTTTCGCGCGATTCGTAAATTTATCAAACATAATGTTCTTTCCCCTGTTAGATAAGGCTAGGTGATTATACTAGGTGCTTTTTTCTTTTTTTGGCAAATTATGCGATGTTTATCAATAGTTTTTTTTAGATTCCTTAATCTTATCTTCGGTAAAAATAAATCACTGCAGAAAGATAAAGATATATCATAGAGGTAGTCTTCTTTTAAACCTTTGGTAGAAAAGTATTTGTTTAAAATATTGAAAAAGGCAGTAAAACTAGGGAGACTTTGAATATTTAAGATAAAGTCTATTTTTGTTCACTGAATCCATTCAATATTTTTTAAAATACACGTTTTGCTTATAATACCTAATCTTTTCCCCATAGTTTTAAAACAAATATTTTTAAGGAATATTGCATGAATAGGGTTAGCGGGTGGAACATAATCGATACAGGGACGGACTCTGGCTATAATAATATGGCTATTGATGCCAGCTTGCTTTCAAATTTAGACAATAGCTCCCGCCCAACGATCCACTTTTATGAATGGCAAGCAGACTGCGCGACTTATGGATATTTTGTAGATCCTTTTACTTTCCTGAGGAAGGATGGTGTGGAAAAAGTGGGACTTCAGTTGGCAAAAAGACCCACAGGGGGAGGAATCATTTTTCACCTTTGGGACTTTGCTTTTTCAGTAGCTATTCCATCTGCAAGTTATTTATTTTCTGAGAATACTTTGGAAAACTACCGTTTTATCAATCAAGCAGTCTTAAACACAGCCAAAGAATTCATGGGAAATTCTACCTCGGCATCTTTGATAGTAGACGATTTTTTGCCAAAAGATATCCATTGCAAGCGATTTTGTATGGCACAGCCTACTAAGTATGACGTTATTATGTGCGGAAGAAAGATAGCTGGAGCCGCTCAAAGAAAAACAAAAAAAGGTTTTTTGCACCAAGGAACGATCAGTCTGTTATTTCCTCCTATAGAATATTTAGAAAAAGTTCTTTTCCCCAGTACAAAAGTGATTAGTGCCATGTATGAAAATACCTTCCCATTGCTTGGGGCTAAAGCAAGCCAAGATGATTTTTATAGCGCTAAAAAAGAAATACAAAAATTGCTGATTAAACATTTAACGAGTGAGAAGTAAATGAATCATAAAGTCAGAACAGCCATTCAACCGACCCGAGAAGAAAATTATCCAGAATGGTACCAACAAGTGGTCAAAGCCGCAGATCTGGCCGAACATTCTCCAGTGAGAGGATGTATGGTAATCAAGCCGTGGGGATACTCGCTTTGGGAAAATATGCAAAAGATTTTAGATGCTATGTTTAAAGCTACAGGACATCAAAATGCGTATTTTCCTCTCTTTATCCCTTTAAGTTTTTTAGAAAAAGAATCACAGCACGTGGAAGGTTTTGCCAAAGAATGTGCTGTAGTGACTCATCACAGGCTAGAAAAAAATGCGGAGGGTAAACTTGTTCCTGCTGGCCCGTTAGAGGAACCTCTTATTGTTCGACCCACTTCAGAAACAATCATAGGAGAGATGTTTTCGAAATGGGTAGACTCTTATAGGGACCTGCCTTTACTCATTAATCAGTGGGCAAATGTGGTTCGCTGGGAAATGCGTACAAGAATGTTTCTGCGTACCGCAGAATTTTTATGGCAAGAAGGGCATACAGCCCATGCTACCTCAGAAGAAGCCCTTGGCGAAACAATGAAGATGCTAGACGTATATGTGGATTTTGCCAGAAATTATTTAGCTATACCTGTTATTCCTGGAGAGAAAACTCCTTCCGAAAGATTTCCTGGTGCAGTGTCTACATTCACTATAGAAGCTATGATGCAAGACCGCAAAGCTCTTCAGTGTGGTACCTCTCATTTTTTAGGTCAAAATTTTGCCAAAGCTTCTGAGATTCGTTTTCGGGATGATGAGGGTAATCTAGAGTATGCCTGGACCACTTCCTGGGGAGTTACTACAAGAATGATCGGTGCTTTGATCATGACCCATAGTGATGATGATGGGCTAGTCATTCCTCCTCGCATAGCTCCCTCGCACATAGTTTTGCTTCCTGTAATTCACAAAGAAGAGTCTAAAAATGAAGTTCTATCTTATTGTAAAAACTTAGCGGATGATTTAAAAAAGCTTTCTTATCATGGTCTTCCTATCCATGTGACAATCGATCAAAGAGATATGAGGGGAGGTGAAAAAACATGGTCTTGGATAAAAAAAGGCATACCCCTTCGTTTAGAGATCGGTCCTAGAGATATAGCAAACGATACGCTTGGAGTCGCAAGAAGAGATAAGGCTCATAAAGAAACAATATCTTTTTCTAGATCGGAACTTCTCGATAAAATCACCTCTGTCCTAGATGAGATGCAAATAGCTATGCTAACCAAAGCTGAAGAATATAGAGACGCCCATACTCGAAAAATTGATAGTAAGGAAGAGTTTTATGCATTTTTTACTCCTAAAAATTCAAATCAGCCTGAAGTGCATGGAGGGTTTGCTTTATCTTTCTGGAGTGGTGATCAAGAAGTAGAGGAAATGGTTAAAAAAGATCTTAATGTCACTATTCGATGTATTCCTTTACAGTCTGCTAAGGAGGAAGGGGTTTGTGTTATTTCCGGTAAAAGAAGTACTCAGCGGGTTATTTTTGCAAAGTCATACTAAAAATATTGACTAAAGTGGATATGAGGTAAGGTCATTCATAATGAGATTTATCACATATCCAAATAAATTAATGGCGTCAGCCTCTGTCTCTACATTTTTAATACTTAGATGATTTATTGAAAAAAGTAGGGGAATTCTTAACACTTTGGGTTAAAGCTTGTGATCAGTATTTTAGACTTGGGGAATAAGATCTTTTCTTAGTAAGATTTCACAACTGCACTAAGAAGGGAGTGAATGAGCGTATGCTGCAATTTTTTAGAAAATATCAAAAAATAATTTTTATTTTTTCCGCTGTTACCATCTCGATTTCTTTTGTATTTTTTGGTACATTTTCTAATCTTCTAAGTCAGCAAAGTGCAGATAGAGACGTCAACGTAGGTAAATTGATCGATGGAAAACCATTAAGACAAAAAAAACTGCATGGGATGATCCAGTTTATCTCTTCGAGTGTTGAAAGCCTTAAATTTAGGTAAAATAGCACCCCTATGAATCTTTTCAATGATGGAGTGATTGAAAAGGATATTTTATCTACGCCTATTGGTGAGAAGTTAGTTCATTTTTATGGAAATAGATTTGAAGAAGAGTTTATGGAAAAATGGAAAATAGCGACAAGCTATATGCCTTATGCTCATCCAAAATACTCTTCCATCAGTCAAGAGGGGGTCATTCAACTTTTTGACTCTGAATACTTGCAGGTTCTTCAGGCAATTAGAGGCTCTGGTCCCAAAAATTTAAGCGAAATATACTCTTATCTCTCCAAGGCTTTTATCAAACAAAATAAAATCCCCCCAGAGATGATAAGAAAAATCTTATTCATGAAACACAAGCAGCTCGAAGTTTCTTGTGCAGATGAAAGATTACAAAATATGGATTTATCTCTTTTTGGATTTCATTCCTACCAAGATTGGTTTGGCAAAGAATTTTTGAATATATCTGCTCAATGTATTCTCAATATGGCTGCGGAGGCCCGTTCTTTGGGTTATATAGTCACAAGACAAGAAGCACGCTCTACTCTTTTTGAAAACTTAAAGAATGGCTTCTCTCTTCTTTCTTCGGAAGAATCTTCTATTGAAGAACTAAGACAAGCTTACAACAATCAGCTTCGTTCTTTAGGTATGGAGGAATCCATTTGCTTAGAAATATGGCAAGATATACTGCTTGTAAGAAAAATGTTTAAAGAAGCTGACAAGGTAGTTAATCTCGAAAGTTCTTTATTAGATAAAGAAAATCAATTAGCACTCGAAGAAATCCACTTTGACATCTATCAGTTACCCTCTTCTTTTCATCTAGATAATTTAAAGTCGTTAGCAAAATTGCAAATTTATACAGATCTAGTTAATAGCAAAGTCACAAAGATAGATCCCTTGCTCCCTCCAAAACAAATGGCTCCCCTTTCCGAAATTGAAAAAAGATCTCCTGAGCTTATTCAAAAAAAATATCAAATTGATTTTTCTCATGTTCAAAAACGAGATCTTTGCTCCGCAATTAGCATAAAAGATTTGTGGGCATGGCAAACCTCAGATGAAGGATGGAGGAGCCTGCAGAGCCAGTTTGTATTTATAGGTAAAGCACCATCAGTAAGCCATAAGGATAGATTCGCAGTACTAGATCAATTATCTGACAGAGAAAAAGATGAAGTGGATCGTTTTAGTCAATCCAAAATAGTTAGTCTCAATCCAAAGATGTTAAAAGATGCACTACAAAAGATGCAGCGTAAACAGATGGAACTATTACTCAGCTCCAAGGGCTCCAACCTACCTACTGGATTACATGATGCTCTATCTTTGATGAATGCTTTAGATAAATCGCCAATCCTTGGAGATAAAAACCCATCCGTGGAAGCCATTGCCGCTCAGCAAAAATTGCTATCTTACACAGACGATCAAGAAAATTATTTTTCTATTACTTTAACTGCTAGAGACGATGCTAAACGTTTGCTTACTTTTCTAAAAGCGAGCGATATTCTAGAACAATTACTTCAAAAGCGTCTTGAAGAAGCTTATCCTGAAGCAAGAAAAAAAGATCCTATGCTTTACCAAAAGAAAACGGGAACTTATAAAAATCTAGCAGAGGCTCAGGATGATTTAATTCGATTTGCATTTTCCGATCTTTTTAAAGGTATAGAGCAGAATTATACTCGGTATTTTAATCAAAGACCCTCCTTCGAAATGACTCGCACCTCTAAATTTTATACGAATTACCGATGCATTTCTTTATTTAGAGAAGTTCAAAACGATTTGAATTTGGTAAAGGACTCTGCTTGGGTTAAAAATACAGAAGATAAATCTTTTAAGAGGGAAGTTGAAGAACAGTTTTTAATCCTAAAGTCCTCGAAAGATATGTCGATGCTTGCGCTAAAAGATTCGGAATGGAACATTGTTTCTAGCCTAGCCGTGGGTCAAACTCGTATTCAAGGGCCTGATGCAAAAGGTTCATTAACCTTAGTCCATGTAAAAGAAAGAAATTTAAAAGATAAAATCTCAGAAAGCGATCAAATTATTTTGAATAATAGTTTAATGCAAAAGGCAAGCTCTTTTCTGGCAGATTCTTTAGCTGAGAAAATCTGTCACAAAGGATGTATTCATCCCTTAAAAAATATTGGACTATAAATATGGCTAAGGAGCTACCATTTGAATCTTTAGACTCACTTTTGCCTGGAGATTTTTTTCATTTGCTTCATGAAATAAGTTATGTAAAAGATAGCTCATCTGAGACTTTAAAATCTCCTTATCTTCTACCTGATGTTAGCCCTCTTTTTGGTGAAGAGAAGTTTGCAGACTTTCATCTGGGCTGGAATGAAAGGGGTTTGCTGGGATATATAAAAATGAGTAAGCCCTATGAACAAAGCTTTTTTCCTAATTATGAGGAAGGGGATAGCGTTGAAGTTTTTATAGATACCCGAGATCTTAAAAAAACAGGTTTTGCTACTAAATTTTGTCATCATTTTGTATTTCTATCTCATGAGGTTCAAGAAATTCAAGTCCAAGAGGTTACAAAATTTAGATCAGAAGATTCCCATCCGCTATGTGATTCTTCTGAGATAGAGTGTAAATGCGTATATGGAAAAAAAGAATACTCAATGCTATTTTTTATACCGTCTTCTTGCTTGCATGGGTACGATCCCCAGACCTTTCCGCGTATGGGATTTACTTTTAAAATCAATAGGTATAAAGGTCAGGCTCAGCACTTTTCTGTTTCTTCCCATTATTTTGATATCATGCAATCTCCAAGTCATTGGAGTAGTTTAATATTTATTCAACCGTAAGGAATTTACTATGCATTTTACCCCTTCTCACGAATGGATCTGCACAACGGATGACATAGGAATAGTAGGTATAACCATATATGCTCAAAAGGAATTAGGAGAGGTCGTTTATGTAGAATTACCTACTGTAGGACGTAAAGTAAACAAGGGTGATGAGGTAGTTGTACTGGAATCAACTAAAGCTGCTGCCGATATTTACACTCCCGTTTCAGGAGAGATTGTAGAGATTAATGAGGAATTAAAAGAGGACTGCCGTAAAATAAATCAATCTCCAGAAAGGGATGGTTGGATTTTTAAGATACGCCTTCAAGATCCTCAAGAGCTTCGGCATCTCATGAACTCTACTCAGTATCAATCTTTGGTGCAGAACTAGGTGATTAAGTTAATTGCTGTATTAAATTTTACTAATTTTTTGATGGATTGGTTATTTTCAAAATTTTCTATGAGGAGGATCTTTTTTTATCGGATTGCTTGGCGAATATGTAGAAAATAGTTACGCTAAGACATCTAATATTAAAAGATCTCTTTGTGTAACTTATGTCATCAGGAAATTATAAAAAATCATTTAGCAAGAGAAGCAAAAAGCCTCTTCTTTTTTTTCTTACGTTTTGCATAGCATCCCTTCTTTTTTTTAAAGATAGAGTTGCATGTAGTCTGCTAGATTTTTG
The DNA here is from genome assembly GCA_040382555.1 of Chlamydiales bacterium. Taxonomy (GTDB): domain Bacteria; phylum Chlamydiota; class Chlamydiia; order Chlamydiales; family Rhabdochlamydiaceae; genus VGMB01. The sequence continues at coordinate 11,643 of JBEIFG010000034.1, forward strand.
GTTAACTTATAGATTTAATGACTCATTGCAGAAATCTTTACATATTGGAGCTAAAAAAAACAATCATGGACATCTTTATATAGAGGAGTTGAAATACCTCTCTGATGAGATGGAAATTTATATTCCAAGTGCATCAGTCTATACCTCCATTCATTTATTTCCATTCCATATCACCACTTATGTAGATTGTCAGGATCCTCAAATCAAAATTGTTCAACAGGGATCAAATAGCTCAAAACTAAAGACGTTGGGATCTATTTTTCCTCGGAAATTTTTTTCGCTTAAACTGAATATACCTTCGGGATCTATAGAGCTCCCATCACAAGCATGTGATCCTTTCTATTTTTCAGTGGATTCAAAAGCTCATAAAGGACATATAGCAGATTTTTCCCTAACTCAAAAAGAGATGGAAGTTCCCCTTTGTTTATTAACGCTTGATCAGGCTGAAAAATCTATTTTGGCTCATCTAGAATTTCAATCTTCTGATTTATCCAGGCTTAATCCTTTTTTAAAATGGATTCAGATATCTGAAAAGCTAGGTGTAAATGAGATACAAGGAGAATTAAAAGCAGATGTTTTGTTCGTACTCGATCCTGGGATAAAAATATCAAGTATTAAAGCGAATATAGACATTGAAAATCTAAAAACCAGGCTAGGTAAAAAAGAAATAGGTCTATCTGTTCCTTCTTGCAAGATGCTATTGAATTATCCTACATCGAAAATAGAGCCTGAAAATAATAAATTAACTCCATTTTGGAAGCAGATGGACACGCAACT
>JBEIFG010000035.1:0-12340 GCA_040382555.1 Chlamydiales bacterium
ATATAAATATGGCCTAAGAGAATATTTTTTATGAAGTGTTAACTACTGGCAGGTTTACATCTAATCTTTAAACCGATATCCAATGCCTCTTACTGTTTCAATCCAATTAAAGTTAGGCCCTAATTTTTTTCTTAATGCTGCTATGTGCACATCAATATTTCTATCCACTATGAAAGCATCGTCATTGTGTATATCATCGAGCAGTTGGTTTCTTGTTAAAACTTTTCCTCGGTTCATAAGCAATCTTTTTAGAATTCCAAATTCAGATAAAGTAATAGTGACTATCTTGCCCCCTTTTTTTAAGATGTACTTATCTATTTCAAGCGAAAAATCACCAAAAACTAAAGCGGAGGGGATTTTGTCATCATCATCTTCTTTGGTTCTACGTAGAACTGCTTTTATGCGGGAAAAAAGAACTTTTGGAGAAAAAGGCTTAGCTATATAGTCATCTGCTCCCAGTTCAAGCCCTAGCACAACATCTAATTCTTCACTCTTTGCTGTTAGAATAATCACAGGAATAAATTTAAGATCAGGATTATTTTTTATCTTTCTACAAACATCATATCCATTTTGCCCCGGCAGCATTATGTCAAGAATAACTAGATCAGGCTTTTCTCTTTCTACCGCTTTGTACCCATTAACTCCATCCACCTCAACATGAAGTTTATATCCTGTAATTTCGGCCTGTAATTTGATAAGAGCAGCTATATCTTCTTCATCTTCAATAAGTAGTATTCTTTTCTTCTGAGTCATATGGGACCTTGCAAAGACAAACGTTCTGTTGAGCTCATTGAAACATCTTAAAAGATTAATTTCACTGTTTTTTTATTAAGAAATTGATAGTTAGTACTTTTGGAGGATGTACCTCAAAGAGCAACTTTAATTACATTAGCTATTTGATCTTGAAAAAATTGTTCCCCATAAGATTGAAATTTATTTACATCATCGGTGGTAAAAAAATGGTATTGAGAATGGGAATTTTTTTCATTTTTCAGCTGATGGTTTTCCAAATATTCTTTTATAAACAAAGCGCAACTAATCCCTGGGTCTAAAAAAGAGCAGGACCCTTCCATGTAGGAATAGATTTCACCAGTGAGCAGTGGATAGTGGGTGCATGCAAGTAGCAAAACTTCGATATTCTCTTTTTTTAATGGGGCTAGGTAGTGCTTAATAACCTCATTGGCAATGGGGCCTTTGGTGATGCCTTCTTCGATAATAGGAGCAAAAAGAGGACAAGCTATGTGTTTTATACGCAGGTGTTTTTTGTTTTCTAGCAGCTTTTTTTGATATATTCCAGATAAGATGGTACTTCGTGTAGCTAAAATGGCTAGGGAAGTGTTATCGGGAAGACAGAGAGCAGCTGTTACGCTAGGTTCTACCATGTCAATTAAAGGTATAGATAGAGCCTCACGAATTACACTTGCTGCAATGGACGAGGCAGTATGACAAGCGCAAACGATTAGTTTAACATTTTGTTTTTCAAGAAATCTAGCACATTCTAAGCTGTATTTTATTATAGTCTCTGGGCTTTTGCTTCCATAGGGAAGGCGTGCTGCATCCCCTAAGTAAACCACGTCTTCGTTAGGCATTAGTTCTTTTAATGACCTCATCACAGTAAGGCCGCCAAAGCCCGAATCAAAAATCCCTATGGGAAGAGAAGCTAATTTATTGTTCATCATAAGGGATTTTTAAATCTTGCCCTACTACTATTTTGGTGGAATTTAATTGATTTTCTTTTTTTATTGCCTCTACTGAGGTTTTATACATTCTGGCTATTTTTTCAAGAGTATCTCCTCCTTTAACAGTATATGTCTCTTTAGTTGACTTAGCTTTAATCGCTTTTGAGATAGATTTAAGAGTGGTCTTCAATTCAGAAAGTTCCTGGACTCTTTGCGATTGAGAAGCTATATCTGTTTCAATCCCATTAATTCGGTTTTGATAATCAGAAAGTGAGCCAGATGTTTGATTTGCATGTAAACTTAGTTTTCTAAGTTCTGATGCTAGTTTTTCTTGTAAACTCTCCAGTTGCACAAGCCTTCTTTCAATATATGCTAACTTTTGTTCAGCATTGAGTGCCGAAGAGGTTGATTGGGTTTTACTTATATTGTGGGAGATATCTTGAGCTCTTATTTTTTCCTCTAGCAGCTGAATCTCTACCTGAGAGTTATTTAGAGAGTGTTTCATATCAGATAGCTCTATCCGCATCTCATCCAAAGCTACAATAGTGTCGTGTTTTTCTTTGTGTAACAATGCCAGGTGGGATGAACATGAGCTGAGCATAAATATAGCTAACACAAAGGCAGAGATTCTTAGCATAAATCAATCCAGTCCTATTTTTTATCGTAAATTCTAAATTCAGCTCTGCGGTTTTTAGCCCAAGCTGAGTTGTTATTAGAAAGATCTAATAGGTGCTCTTTTCCATAAGAAACGGTATGAATTTGCTCAGGATTCACCCCTTTTTGAACCAGAAAAGCTCTTACAGAATTGGCCCTTCTCGTCCCTAGAGCAAGATTATAAGCTTCAGGTCCTCTTTGGTCACAGTGTCCTGCTACAAATATATACGTGCTGGGGTGATCTTTTAAGTAGGTGGCGATTTTTTGCAGCGTTTGAATATCGATTTCATTTTTAACTACATGTTCATCTGTGGCAAAATGAATAGTTCTAAAAATTTTGGATAAAGCAGAAGAAGGGATACGAAATCCATCAATACCCGGCAAAAAACTTCCCTCTTCACCTGGAGAAAATTTTGGTTGAGCTACGGCGATTTCATTATATTGTTGCTTCAGATCCTCTTCCTGAAGAGGAATGAATTCTTCATCCTGATGAGAAAAGGCTAAATCTTCTAGAGATGCGATCTCTTGTGGGCTGGACTCACCCCAGAGTACACGCTGGCTAGCTCTCCTATAGGTACCCATGCTTGTCGAATTATCATCCCAGGTATCTCCTTTATTTTTATCACAGCTTGATAGCAGAAGGCATGCTGCAGATAGCGTTGCAATCCATAAAGTGTTTTTATTCATGAAATCCTCTTAATCTTAAATTGTTTTTATCTGGTGCCCCAGTTTGGGTAATGCTTTTTTCCTGGGCCTTTAGTAATTTTTAGAGCTTCAGGTTGATTTAAATTTACTAAATACAAATCGGAGGAGGTGCCATCAGTCGAATTGAATATCATATGAAGACTATTTGGAGCCCAGCAGGGATTTTCTTTATGGCCTTCACCATGAGTTAGTTGATATTCCTCACCAGTTGAAAAATCATAAATCCATATTTGCCTTACATCATTTGTTTTAGCACTATACGCTAATTTAGTTCCATCGGGAGACCAGCAGGGGCATGAATTTTCTTTATTTTTTTTGGAAATAAGTCTTGGTTCAGCCCTTTTATCTCCACGCTTAGATGGGATTACGTAAATTTTAGCTGAGCCGTCTTTATCTGATACAAAAGCAATTTGACTCCCATCTGCATTAAATGTGGGAGAAGCTTGCGTAGATCTTGGATACGAAAAAAGCTGTGTGGGGGTCCCCATTTTACCGCTCTCAGGATCTAAAGACTGTACAAAAAGATCTGCTCTTCCGGTAGCATCACAAATAAACGCAATTTTATCCCTTTGCCTTGCAATAGCAGGTAATAGTTGGTTACCCCGAATATCTACTGCCTTTTTGCCCTGCCCTCCTTTCAAGGGAGAAATAAGTATTTTTGGTTGTCCTGTTTTATAGGAAACATACAGGAATAAATCTTTTTTGAAAGATTCCTCTTTTGGGATCAGAACAGGAGTTACACAAAATGCATTTTCTCTTGTGATTGGTCTGGCGTTAGACCCATCCCAATCACATTCCCAAATTTCTGAAATATTGTGACCTGATCCATCTACACTCTCTTTTTGACAGGAGTAAAGGATTCTTGTGTTTGTAATACCACTAGAATCAAATAACAACTTAAAAATAGCATCAGAGAGTCGATTCATTTGTTTTTTATCTTCTATGAGATTTCCAGATAAAGGTACATTTGGAACGACTTTTAATTTGTAATTGCACCCATCGTATACGCTTGCGGTAAGGCTTCTGTCTTGAGCTGATAATCGTATTAGGTAAGGGATATTAAAGGATTTCCAGACAACGGTATTTAAATAGGACTTGTAATTTTCGTTAGCTAGGGATGATTCTTTTTGCGCGGTTTTTGGGACAATTTGTGTTTTTCCATTATAGCTAAAATTAAATAGTACATGTTTTTCTAACTCCTCAAGGTAGGAATCGGATAAAAGGGTATTTTCCTTAAGAATCTTAGTGATGTAAATGGGTGAAAGGCGACTTTTTGAACTGAGTTCTATACGTATTTCTTTGGGGGAAACAGCCTCTGAGGCCACACTTGCATACATGGAAAATGGAGCAAGTAAAGATAAAATAAGGAGTTTTTGAATATTCATGCTTCAGCCCTTTAAAATTCATTACAAAAAGTTAAAATAAATGTAACCGGTTCAGTGGATCTTTGTGTCTGCTGTAAATCAGGTAAATGCAAGGAAAGTAATTGCTCCTGCAGGTACCTTTTATTTTTTTCACTTTCCGCTTTTATCACCAGACATTTTTCCACGATGCCTAAGCTTGAGATCAATATTTCTATTTTCACTTCGCCATGCTCTGGGAGTATTAGCTGTTCTTTAAAAAAAAGAGATAGCTTTTGAGCATAATTATTTATATCAAAAGTTGAAAGTGCAGAAGCACTTTTATGCTTTTCCAAAGGGGTGTTTATCTCAATTTCACTGGGAATAGTAAGAGAGGCTTTTGAGGAAATGGATGGTTTTTTTTCTTCTATTTTAGATAGATGCTGATCTAATTTTACAAGTAATTCTTCTTCAACCAGGTTAGTGGTAGCCTTTTTTACCATTTTTTTCTCTTTTACCTTTGATGGGCTAGTTTGGGAACCTTTGGGGATAGATTTAGGAGAAGATGAAATAGGATTTTTTGATTTTTCAGGCACTATCTTTTTTGGCAATGAGGGGGTTGATTTAACCAAAGGCGGTGATTTAATCAATGAGTCTTCTTGTTTTATTTTTTCAGTTTTAGGCTTACTCACTTTTGTTTTAGGCAAAGAGACTTCTTTTTTAGGAGTTATGGTTGAGATAGGCACAGCCTGTGATCTAGCGGTAGATGTCTTTACTATTAATTTGTGATTCTTGGTATCTTTAAATTTTTTTAGAGGGCTGTAAGAATAAAATATAAAAATGATATGAAAAGATAATACGCTGAAATATACTAACGATTTTACTGGATCATTAAAAAACCATGATAAGAATTTTTTTTTCATTAAGATCATCCTGGCTGCAGAATGACATCAAGCTCATCGAATCCAGTTTGCTCTACCGCATTTTTTACGGTTTGATATGTTCCAAAATGAGCTTTTTTATCTTGAAAAAGCTGGGGGATTTTTTCAGGATATTTTTTTTTAGCTTCCTTAAGTAATGGGATGAGCTGAGCTGGTTGAACTTTCACAGAGTTTAGCCAAATGGAGTTATCGTCTTTCACATAGATAGAAATAGGGCTTGATTCTTGAACAGACTGTGAGAGCTTTTCTTCTTTTTTAGGTGCGTCTGCTAATTTAATTTTATCGATCTCTAGCATAGGTGCAATAATAATGAACATGATAAGCACCACGAACACAACGTCAATCAAAGGAGTAAGATTAGGAGTTGCTTCCTCGTGGTTTGAGGCATCCTTTGAAAAAGATCTTCTTTTTTTCATCCGCGTGCCTTTAAGAGACGTCTACTTTTCTATATTGTAATTCTAGGGTAGATAAGAGATTGTGCAAAAAATCTTCCATATCAGATGAGATTACTCTTAAGTTGTTTTTCAGATAATTATATCCAATCAAGGCGGGTATAGCGATCACCAGCCCCATGACAGTAGTGGATAAAGCTGTGGAAAGTCCACCAATGACTGCTGAATTAGAGCTTGCTGAAGCACCCCCCTGAAGCTCTGAAAAAGTCACTAAAATACCCCATACTGTACCAAGTAAACCTAAAAAAGGAGCTAGAGTAACAGTAGTTGATAGGATAAAAAGATCCTTTTCAAGAAGCTTAGACTGGATGGAGATCTCTGTGTAGACGTGAGATTCTAATAACTCCAGATCAATATTTGAAAGGTATACAGAAGACTTTTTTTCATGGCTTATATGCTCTAAGAAGTAGGCTTTTTTATTTAAGGTTTCTATAGCTTTGTTTTTAAGAGAAGCAAAGATCTTTTGATACGGAGTGGGTATTTTTAGATAATTTGATTTTGGTAAGGAATCAAGATCTATGTTCAAAAATTGGTCTTTATACTTTTCAATTGTATTTTGAAAAATTAAGGACTCTTTCTTTACTTTTTTTGCTTGCCATATTTTATAGGATAAAATAATCCAGCATATTATTGAGACAAAAAGTAAAGAGAGTATGATGAGTTTGCCAAATAGGTCAGACTCTGTGAACGCAGTGGTAAAAGCTTGAATATTTGCTATAAAGACGAACGACATGGATCTTTAATGAATGGGTTATGATGATATTTACTTCACTGATACTTCAATGGCAGGCTATTTGTCAAGAAAAGGAGGTAAGGGATGAAATCTAAATTGGCCTCGAAGATCTAAAATATCAAATAATTGAATTGAGATAATGTCGTAATAATTAATATAAATATTAAGCCTTTTTCAAAAGCCTTTGGTTTTTTTCTCCTCTTATGTGGGCCTGTATGAAGAAATACACTAAAGGCAATAAGCAAAAAATAAAAACTAAAAAACATGAGTGCCCAACTATAGATGTGTAACCCGCAAATTGGTTGGTAGGGAGAAAAATACTGAGGACAAATAAATTTATAGGCTTGATAAAGTGACAGGCTACCCCCAATCAAGGAAAAGAGAATTGCAAACGCATAATGAATCACTCTATATCCATATTTTGTGTTTATAAAAAGAGCCAAAGACATCCCAAGTGCGCATCCTCTCTCAAGCGCTGTAAACCAGCAAAAATTATATCCTTCCTTCATCGCATATTTGAGGCTGATCATATTTAGAATACAGCTAGATATAATTATAAAATGGTTAAGAATCACTTCTATATTTTTTTTTACTTTAGATTTATTCATGGTAAGCTTGATTTCATTTATAATAAGTTTTTTAGTCAAAATATCGGATATGCTAAAAGAAGAAAATGCTAAATATTCCAAATTCTAATATGAAGGTACTATGTTTATAGATTCTCATGCTCATTTAACTTCCACTCAAATATTTCCGTTTATTGACGATGTAGTTCAAAGAGCTTTAAATAATGGAATAGAATCTTTTGTAAATATCTGTACAGATTCATTATCCCTTCAAAGGGGGCTTGCTTTAAGAGAAAAGTACCCTGAAATATATAATGCCGCTGCAACTACTCCTCATGATGTAGCCACAGAAGGGACCTCTTTTTTCCCTGAGGTCAAGGAAGCAGCCTCTCAAAAATTATTAGTTGCAATAGGAGAGATTGGATTAGACTACTATTATGAGCATTCAGACCGCAAGATCCAGAAAGAGTTTTTGAGTAGATATTTTGAATTAGCTGCACAAGTAAACTTGCCAGTAATTTTTCATTGCCGAGAGGCTTTTGATGACCTTTTTTCGATGGCAGATCAGGAATTTAAAGATAAAAGGGCTGTTCTTCACTGTTTTACAGGCTCGGTTAAAGAAGCTAAAGAGGTTTTAGATCGGGGCTGGTTTATTTCTTTTAGTGGGATTATCACATATAAAAAATCAGAAGAATTAAGAGAGGTAGTAAAATTTGTTCCTTTAGATCGAATTTTTATTGAGACTGATAGTCCTTATCTAGCTCCCAACAGCAAACGAGGAAAGCAAAATGAGCCTTCTTTTATTAAAGAAATAGCAGATTCTATTGCCTTTATTAAGAATGAGCCTTTGCTTAAGGTTGCAGAAGTCACCACGAAAAATATTCGATCATTTTTTTCTTTTTGAAAAGTGCCCTTTAGTTGTTTAATTCCGTTTTAAAAACTAATTTTGAACGGAAGGCAACTTTCATGACAACCTATACTCTTCCAAAAGCTTTTATATGGAGAAGAGTCCATTCCCTTATGGGACTTTGGCTTGTTCTTTTTTTAATGGAACATCTATTAACCAATTCTCAAGCAGCCCTGCTTTTAGGAGAGAATGGGGGAGGTTTCGTTAGAATGGTAAATTGGATTCACGATTTACCTTATCTTCCAGTGATAGAATTATTTTTGATTGGGACTCCGATAGTAATTCACGGTATGTGGGGAATCAAATACCTTTTTACAGCTAAAAGCAATTCTTTTTCTTCGGATGGAAGTAGCCCTTCTCTCAAAGAGTATGGCCGAAATAGAGCCTACTCTTGGCAAAGAATTACTTCATGGATTTTACTCATAGGTATTATTGCACACGTAACAAAGTTTCGTTTCATAGAATATCCAGAATCAGTGAATGAAGGACAAACTTCTTACTATTTTGTAAAGATATCCAATGATGCTGGATTATATACTGTTGCGGCTCGCCTGGGAGTAGATTTATACGACGCACCGATGATTGCCCTAGAAATCTCTAGCTTAGAAAGTCGTGGTGATGAAAAAGCTTTAATCGAAGTAGCACAGTCTATTCACAAAGATGAAACGGGAAATATATTCGAAGGTGTGACTCCATCTACATTTAGTCAGCAAAAGCAAATGTTATTAACATCTGCTCAAACGTATATGCAAAAGAAAGCTTGGGTTCAAGCTTTATCTAAGAATAAAATTAGTAGTACCGAAGTGATAGCAGTATCTAATAGCTTTGGTACAGCAACTATGCTTTCTGTAAGAGATACATTTAAAAATCCTTGGTATGCGATCCTTTATACCGTTTTCGTGCTAGCGGCTTGTTTTCACGCTTTCAACGGACTATGGACTTTCATGATATCCTGGGGGCTTATTTTTAAAAGAGCAGCACAAAAGTCTATGGTTACCCTATGCATTACATTAATGGTTTTAATAGCTTTTTTAGGACTGGCTGCGGTGTGGGGTACATACTGGATGAATTTACGATACTAAAACGAACATCTTGAATTGGGGCAAATATGTCATTTACAAAAAAAACAAAAGAAGTAGTGGTAGTTGGAGGGGGACTTGCAGGATTATCCGCTGCTATGAAGCTAGCTGAAAATGGCTGCCATGTTAAGATCGTATCTGTTACCAAAACTAAACGATCTCATTCAGTTTGTGCCCAAGGTGGTATCAATGCGGCTATGAACCTCAAAAATGAGGATGATTCTCCTCTTGTGCATGCCTATGATACCATAAAAGGTGGAGATTTTTTAGCAGATCAACCTCCTATTTTAGAGATGTGTATGGCTGCTCCTGGCATTATAAGGATGATGGAGCGATTTGGATGCCCTTTTAATAGAACTCCAGAGGGAAACTTAGACTTTAGACGTTTTGGAGGGACCTTATACTATAGAACAGCGTTTTGTGGAGCATCTACAGGGCAGCAATTACTCTATGCCTTAGATGAACAAGTACGTAGATATGAGTCTATTGGAAAGGTAGAAAAGTTTGAACACCATGAATTTATGCGCCTTGTTTTGGATGATGATGGGATTGCACGCGGTGTAGTCATCATGGATCTTTTCAATATGCAACTGCTTATACTGAAAGCAGATGCCGTAGTTTTTGGCACAGGAGGTCCAGGTCTTATTTTTAAAAAATCTACAAATTCCACCTTTTGTACTGGTGCGGCTAATGGCCGGCTCTTTAAGCAAGGGATGAAGTATGCCAATGGTGAATTCATTCAAATACACCCTACTGCTATACCCGGAGAGGATAAGCTTAGACTTATTTCAGAGTCTTCCCGAGGGGAGGGAGGGCGAATGTGGGTTTACGGTGATGCAAATAAAAAAATTACAGCTCCTGATGGAAAAGAAATACCCTGTGGTAAAACTGGAGAGGCTTGGTATTTTTTAGAAGAGATGTATCCAGCATTTGGAAACTTGGTGCCAAGAGATATTGCAGCTAGAGAAGTTTTAAGAGTATGCGAACTTGGACTAGGTATTGAAGGAAAATATCAAGTCTATCTAGATGTTTCCCATTTGGATGCGAAATCTCAACATAAAATTGAATCAGTCTTAGATATATATAGAAAGTTTACCGGTGAAGATCCTCACAAAGTCCCTATGAAAATATTCCCAGCGGTGCACTACTCTATGGGAGGGGCTTGGGTAGATTGGCCGGCTGCTGATGATCCAGATAGATGGTCTAGATATCGCCATATGACGAATATTGCCGGCTGTTTTAATGTGGGAGAATCGGAATTTCAGTATCATGGTGCAAACCGACTGGGAGCTAATTCGCTTCTTTCTTGTATTTTTGCGGGTCTTGTAGCAGGTGGTGAAGTACCAAGATATTTAGATTCATTGAAGAGTAGCTACGGAAATTTACCTTCTCGTATTTTTTCAGAATCTTTAGCTCATGAAGAAGCCTTAAAACATGACCTTTTAACGAGAGATGGATCTGAAAATGTCCACTCACTTCACAATGAACTCTCAGAATTAATGGTGCAAAATGTAACCGTTAAAAGGGACAATAATAGCTTAAAGCAAACCATTCAGGCGATTAAAGAAATTCGTGATAGAATGAATCATATCTGTTTAGATGATAGAGCTGGTTTATTAAACCAAACTTATCAGTTTGCGAACCAATTTTCTGCTATGATTGAACTCGCTTTAGTCATAGCTAAAGGTGCTCTTCTAAGAGATGAATTCAGGGGAGCGCATTTTAAACCTTCATTTCCTCATAGGGACGACGATCACTGGTTAAAAACAACCATTGCTCAATATGATCCCACCAAAGATGAACCAGTAATAAGCTATATTCCCGTCGATACTAGACATCTTAAACCTATCCCTCGTGATTACAGCAAAGCTAAAAAAATAAAGCCATCACTAGAAAATATTCCTAAAAATATAACTCTCCCAGTATAGAAAAGTTAAAGGGGTGAAAAAATATGTTTAAGACTTGCATATTGAAAATTTTTCGAGGGACAAAAGATAATCAATACTGGGAAGAGTTTGAATTAGAACTTCGTCCATTTTTGAACATCACTTCTGCTCTGATGGAGATACAAAGAGCCCCAATAAATAGAAAAAAAGAAAAAGTGACTCCTATAGCATGGGAACAAGGATGCTTAGAAGAAGTATGTGGATCTTGCTCCATGCTAGTCAATGGGAGGCCAAGGCAAGGATGCACAGCATTAATTCATAAAATTATTGAAGGCACCGGCAGTAATGTAATTACTATTGCTCCGATGACGAAATTTCCATTGGTTAAGGACTTAGTAGTAGACCGTATTTCAATGTTTGATAATCTAAAAAAAGTTCATGCGTGGATTGACGTAGATGATTCTTTTGACCGAGGATTTGGTCCAAAAATAAATCCTCAAGTCCAAGAGGCTATGTATACCTTGTCTACTTGTATGACCTGTGGTTGTTGCACAGAAGCATGTCCTCAAGTAAATGAAAATTCTAAATTTGTTGGACCTGCAGTAATCTCTCAAGCCAGATTATTTAATGCTCATCCTGTCGGTAAGCTATCTGCTCAAGAGAGGTTAAGACCTCTTATGGAAGAGGGCGGAATTGCAGATTGTGGTAATGCACAAAATTGTGTAGAAGTTTGTCCCAAAAATATACCACTCACAGAATCTATTGCTGTAATAGGAAGACAAGTTACAAGACAAGCTTGGAAAGATCTTATAAGTGTCCCTGATGAAAGTTAATTCATGAACAATGTAAGATGGTTTATTGATAAACCTCAGCAAAAGAAGGGAGTGATCATTGCTTGTGATAGCCACTTGGAATGGATGTTACCCTTTTTTTGTAAAAAATTATTTACGTTCAATTCTCTTCCACTCACTATCATAGATGCGGGGTTAAGCACAGAAGGTAAAGCTTTTTGTAATAAAGTGGGGCAAGTGATTGATTTGAATATTCCTGATGGATTTCATCCTCATCCATCCACAATCCACCCAGAGGTTTTGTCTCACTGGGAATCTATTACGGATATAAAAGAAGATCTAAGCTGGTGGCACAAAAGAAGGATGTGGCATATGAAACCCTTTGCCATGCTAATGACACCCTACGCTTCTACTCTTTGGCTAGATATAGATTGTGAAGTGCTTACAGATCTATCCGATCTGTGGCAATTAATTGAAAATGATCCGTCGATACATATCACCCCTTGGCATGAAAAATCTCAGAAAGTCTATCGAGAAAAGAGAGTCATCCATGGTGCAGAAAAGGCATTAAATTCTGGTGTGGTAGGTTACTCATGGGGATGTCCAT
>JBEIFG010000036.1:0-12281 GCA_040382555.1 Chlamydiales bacterium
AGCCTAAGGCTTTAAAGTGATTGACAAACTCTTTATATGTCTTATTTATACATTCTGTGTCTTGAATACAAGATCTTCCTTTAGCTCCCATAGAAGCGATTGCAAGAGACAGGGCTATGCGATGGTCTTTGTGCGAGTTTACGCAAGCACCTGTAAGGGGACTATGGTGAATGGTAAGGCCATCTTCTCTTTCGTCAATAAGCGCTCCCATTTTTCTTAGCTCAGATACTATACAGGATATTCTATCGGATTCTTTATTTCTTGCAATTTTACCATTCAATATATGGGTAGAACCCTTAGCAAAACACCCTATCACACTCGAAATAGGTAAAGCATCAATGCATGAATTGATATCGATTTGCCCTCCTTGTAGATTTGTGCTATTCTTAACTGCCAGTGTGTGTTCATCTATCCATTGGATGTCAGCACCCATTTTTTTAAGGATTTCAATAAGGATTTTATCCCCTTGCACATCATGGCGGTCAAGACCTCGGAGCAGGAGGGGTTGATGGGTAATTATCGAGGCGGCTATACCAAAAGCTGCGCTGCTAAAGTCCCCAGGGATTGAGATCTTAAAACCATCATATCTTGCTTTTCCCGCAAGATGGTATTCTTCGTATCCTTTTCTTGTAAAAGACACTCCTAAGCGTTCCATCCACCAAAGAGTAAGATCTATCCATGGAGTCTCACCTGGATTGCGTACACGAATGGTACTGGGATAGGGTAGAAAACTGCCACTGATCAAAAGGGCGGATACAGGTTGGGAGTCTATTCCACAAAGGGTAGTTGTTGAGTTTATCCATGGGCCCTTAAGATGAAAAGGAGCAAAGCCCTCTTTTTGATAATAAGTACATGTGGCCCCCAGGCCTGATAATCCCTCCATCAAAGGCCTTGAGGGTCGCAAAGAACAAATCGACGCGTCTCCCGTGATAATGCCACCCTCTTCTGTATGAGGTAGTAACGCCCCTATGAATCGAAGTACCTGTCCTGAGTTACCCGCTTCAATGACTTTGGATGGGGAGATGAGTTTTCCAGAAGTTCCGAGGATTTGTATATGCTCTTTAGTTCGGGCAACTTTGGCCCCAAGCAGTTGAATAGCCTCTATCATAGCATCGGTATCTGGAGAATCGAGATAATGATATATATCTGAGTACCCACGTCCCATTAACGCAAACACAAGAGCCCGCATTGTATGCGACTTAGAGGGGGGGACCGTCAGTGTCCCTGAGAGGGTAGATGGATGAATCACAAGAGATGGCATAAAGCCTCCTTAGGATATTTTGAAAAGACATTAGGGCCTGATGAATTTCATCCACATGTATAGGAAATAAATGCTGATAATCTGATTGATGCATTGTTCCTATCTCTTTAATCAGCGGCATACGAATAGATTGAGAAATTGCTTTCTTATCCGATTGCATCAATACTATAAGATCGGCAATGTTAAATGCATGGAAAAAGGAAAGATCAAAAGAATATCTTTTGAAAAGATGGATAATACGGTGCAGTGATTCTTGAGGTAATATTTTTCTTTGGAAGCTTATCAAAGATTCTACAATCATGCCGGCAGCAATGGCTTCCCCGTGAGTAAGGGTAAAATGAAAATAGCTCTCAAATGCATGCCCTACTGTATGACCAAAATTGAGTATACACCTAATCCCCCTTTCGAAGGGATCTAAGGTAACAATCTCCATTTTAGCCTCGATAGATAAATCTAAAATGGTATTTATAAATGTAGGTTGCCGTTGCATAAAATCAAGGGCCCGCTTTTCTATGAATTCAAAGAGTTCAGGGTTATATATGCATCCGTACTTAATGATTTCAGCAAGACCGCAAAGCATTTGCCTTGGTTCTAAAGAAGAAAGTAATGTGGGGTCGATAATAATTTGAGAAGCAGGATAAAAAGAGCCTATGATGTTTTTTATACCACCCACATTAATGGCTGTTTTACCACCAATAGATGCATCGGCCATACTAAGAAGCGTGGAGGGTATAAGGATCCAGTTAAGACCTCTCATATAAGTAGAGGCAAGGAAACCGATCATATCGCTGAGCACCCCACCTCCCATGGCTATTATAAGACTATCCTTGGTTACATGATGACGGATGAGTAGATCTTCCTGTAATGAAAGGCTTTGTCTGCTCTTTAAAGTTTCGTTAGCAAGGATAGAAAAAGACAGATCTGGTTGAATGGCGGCTAAGAGAAGCTCGATTTTTTCCTTTGGGATATTTTGGTCGAAATAAAGGATTTTTCTATTTTTTTTTTCAGCAATCTCTGTCCATACTTTACTCGGTTTGCCAATGCACGTATTTAAATAAATTCGTGATTCAATAGGAGGTGGCTGGAACCTTAATATTTTCATGTAAAATTATTTCAGATTAGGTTTGACAAAAAAATATTTTACATAATAATCTCATTTTTAGTATAGAAAAAATATATCCTAAATTAAGTATGAAGGGGAATTTATATGAAAAAGTTAGACGTTATCGTAGCTATACTTTTAGTCATCGGTGGATTAAACTGGGGTTTAGTAGGTTTTTTTAATTTCGATTTAGTCGCTTCTGTCTTCGGAACGATGAGTACATTTTCTAGACTGATTTATGCAGTAGTTGGTCTTTGCGCTTTATATCAAGTGTTTCAGTGGAAAGCTATCCAGAGACGATGGAAATAATCTCACTCGGTTTTTTCGTTGCCTTTAAAGCTCCTGTATTTACAGGGGCTTTTTTTTTAAATCCAAAAAGGGTAAAGTCGAATCCCCGATAGAACTAGGGGTTCTTATGCTTTTTGGTGTTTGTATAGGTCCGTCTTTCTCTTTAGCAAAAAAACAGCTTTTAAGCATAATTCCTTATGTAGATGGGGTAGAGATTCGGCTAGATCTACTAAATCCACATGCGTTAAGAAGCTTAAAAGAATTGCTTTCGCTATGGAATAAAAAGATAATAATTACCTTCGGTCCTTGTTCAAAAGTTTCACTGCAAAAGCTACATACCATTCTAATTTCTTCACCAGATTATATTGATCTGCCCTGGGATAGTGATGAGACAGAGCTAGGCAGGTTAAGAGAATACTTTCCAAGCACGAAATTGATACTTTCTTATCATGACTTCACAGAAACAAAAGATCTTAATATCTACTTTGAAAAGATTCAGAGTAGATCCCCCGATGTAATTAAAATAGCTACCAAGGCAAATACTTCCTTAGATTCTCTTCAGATGCTGACCCTATCTTGCAGGGCAAGAGATGAAAATAAGCCCTTTATTGGTTTATGCATGGGAGATCTTGGTAAAATCACTCGTATTTTGTCTAAGATCGTGGGTAATGAGTTAACTTTTGGATCTTGGGATGCTTTTCGATCTGCTCCAGGACAGATCGACATTAAAGATATGATACATACATATAGGTATAATCATTTATCAGAGTCCACTAAAGTCTTTACATTGATTGGGGAGCATATCTCTCAAAGTTTAAGCCCCACTATTCATAATTTTATCTTTTCCACCTCGTCCACTAAGGCTATATATGTAAGCCTTCCATTGCAAAGGGGGGAGCTATCTAGTTTTCTTGAGTTTTTTAAACAACTGCCTTTTTTCAGTGGGGCTAGTATTACTACTCCTTTTAAGGAAGAGGTGCTTTTGCGATCGGAGGGTATGGCTTCATCTGTTCAATCGATAGGAGCTGCTAACACACTAAGTAAAGAAGCAGGTACTATTTTACTAGCCAATACCGATGGCATAGGTGCCCTTAAGTCTGTACAAGCAGAGCTTGATCTTGCTGGAAAAACAGTACTTATTCTGGGCGCTGGTGGTACCGCAAGAGCGCTAGCTTTTTCTTTTGCTCCTTGGGCAGAGAAAGTAGCAATAGCTGCTAGGAGCGATCAGAAGGCCTACCAATTAGCATCTGTGATAGGTTGCTCTTGGTCATCTTGGGAGCAGGTAGGCAAAAATAAGTGGGATGTCATTATCAATGCGACATCTAGTACGAATCCATTGTCTTTGTCTACATTTTCTTGTGGAGATATTGTGATGGATTGTAACTATAATCCCAGGGTTACTGCCTTTTTGCATCAAGGGCAAGCTAAGGGTTTTTTAGCTATCGAGGGGTTGCGTATGCTTATATATCAAGCCATCGAGCAGCAAAAGATTTGGATGAAAAGAGAAATCCCTATTTCCTTTCATCAAATCCATGAGATGTTAGAATCGCTGGGTTAAAATGACCTGACCTTAAAAAAAGTTTTCAATTAATTTTTTATCCTGTTAGTGTATCTCAAGAAATTTGTGAAAATTTCAAAAAACATAGAGAGTAATTATGATGAATTCCAATGCACTCAGCAGAACGATTAAAGCTCCCTCTACTTGCCATTTAGCTCCCGCAGTGAATCTAACAAATTCTATTCAAAATTTAATTACAGTCGTTAGAACACACCATTTAGCTATCCATTCTTCGATCCCAATGGATCTTTCAAGGGGAGCTACCTCTAAAATTTATGAGGTAGCTGTCAAGGTATTTATGAAGCCGGTGTGGTGTTTCAACGATTCATTTACTATGCCTGTGCGAGTCGTACAGCCTATGCTAGATGGGAAAAATCACAGCTCCTTGTTGACTCCTAATAAATATTCACCACAGAGCAAAAGTTTGCTCAAATGGAAAAAAGTTTAGTAACTGGTGAGGGCTGTAAAGGATTCTTTGTCCTTTTTTATGATATTTTCTTCATCAAAATATACCTCAAAATGAACAGGTCCAGGCATTTTTTTGGGGAGATACTCTACAATAACGGGTATGACAAAATGATTTGTTTCCACAATGAAACCCTCATCCGTTTTTTCTATTTTTACAAATCCCTCACTCAGCATACCTTTACTGCGAAAAAAATCATTCTTCACGATAGCCTCTATTTCTCTTGCTGCTTGGGGAAGAGGAGGAAGGGCTGCTTGGCAGATACCTGTAAAAGATACCATAGCGGTAATAAGGGGGAATAGTAACTTATGCATATGAATTTCCTTTATAAAAGTACTTCGTATCAAGATAATCTATTTTATTTTTTTTGTGAATTTTTAATATGTAATTTGTTAATATATCACAAAATTAAAATTAACTAATTATTTTTTTATGCAAATTTCTCAAACTAATGCTATTCATGTCCTTACTAATGATTTATTGGGGGGAAAGGTAAGAGAATATTTAGATAATTTTTCTCTTGACTGTCTCAAAAGAGTAAGCAAGGCCATTTTCAAGAGCAGTACAATCCCTTATGGTTTTTATGGTTTAACCCTTTTGTATGACTTAAAACAAAAAGTGACCAATGTCGCTTCTGAAGATTTGCGGGAGATAGAGAGGCTGTCCGGGGAGTTGAAAAAAAATAGATTCAAGGGGGTCCGTACATTCCAAGACATAATGGATCAAGTAGTGGATCTAGCTCAGTCCCTTCTTCTAGAAAGGTCCTTAAAAGCCCCGTTGGAAATAAATCCTCTTCTAACAGATATAGAAAAAAGCATCCTCTCCATTCAAAAATACACAAACCATAAGCAGACCCTTTTTCAACAAGGGCATGCTCTGCAATCTTTATCTTCATTCATTAGTGATATACGTATTCAAAAGCAGTATAGGACAGCTGCGTGGGTATCTTTTTGTGTGAACGACAGCCGTTTAGTAGCGGCCTGCCCGTTGCTAGCCTCTGAGGTAATTTTAAGCTATCAGCATGTAGCCAAGCATGCATTCATACCTAGTTTAATTCCGCTGCTGCAAGAGGATGACTTAAAAATGGAGACGCTTAAAGAATTAGCGATAAGAGAAATTAAACTAGGCAATGTGAACATTGCTATGAATTACGTGTGTATATTCACCGAGCAGATAGTCCCCAATTTACATCTTGATTTTACCTTGAAATCGATAGCTAAAGCAGCGGCTTCTCATTTTTTTTTAGAAGAGTGTAAGCACATACTGACCTTATTAAATAAAAATACAGATAAAGATGAAATTTATACCTTGCTGGTAAAAGCCTATGCAGAAATGGGGGAGTATTCGCTAGCAGCTAGTTACTTTAGCAGGATCTCTTTTTCGGTGCTTCAGTCTAAGGCAGCGTGGCATTTTTCGATGGAGATGATAAAAAAACAATTATTACCAGAGGTCTTTTCCTTTATTCAGCTATCTATTCCTAGTTCTAAGAGGTTTGATTTTTTACGCAATTGTCTTAAAAAAGCGATTCAAAGTGCAGATTTTAGAATGGGTCGAGAGATTGTAAAGATGTCCTTATGTTGCTCAGAATTAGAAAAAGATCTGATGGTTAAAGATTTCTCAATAGGTTTGATTGAAAATCTATTCAAACAAAAAAAATATGAAAGAGCCGTAGAAGTGGCTGAAAAATTTGAGGCTGTGAGGTCTGAATTAACTCCTATTTCCTTTTATAGACGCATCTTACAAAGAATGCAAGGCCCAGAAACAACCTTCCGCTACGATAAAAATCACCCAAAATCTGAGTTTTTCTATCAAGTTAGCCATTTATTTATACAAGCGCATTTAGAGATATTTGCTCTAAAGATTATGGATGCTATACCCAATGATGAATTAAAAGCCGTAGCACTTGCGGAGCTTGCATTTTCCTTATTTACCATAGAAAACCTCTCTAGCCTCTCTCAGGTATTGTTTTATGTAAGTCATAAGAGTTTGAATGAAAATATTTGCTGCATGGCTAAATGCCATTTAGCTTTATCCTTTGCCAAACAAGGGATGCTAAAGGAGGCTCAATATATTTTTGGAGCCATCGAGCCGGTTAGATACAAGGATAGAATACTGGCTATTTTTATAAAAGAAGCTATGCAACGAGATCAGATTGGTTTCGCTGAAGAGGCATACCAAAGCATTACATTTAAAATGGATTGCCATCATTTATTTTTTAAAATTGCCAAAGGTAGAATCAAAAGAACCTATCACATACTAGAAATAAACGATATAAGCAGTTTAAGTTCACAGAGGGCTTTACAGGAGCTTGAACAGAGCCCTTTAACTTCTCTTCAGAGTATAGTTTTCGATCAAATGAAGCAGGAATTAGAACGGTATTATCCCATGGAAAAAGCCTCAGGTAGACAAGTTTTTCTGTATGGCTCAGGTCAAATCAATGGAAGCGTTCTTCAGAATATGAGATTAGAGGTCTTAAAAAAGACCTGGGTGGGTTTTCAAATCTACTAAATTGACTTTGGAAGTTTTTAAAGAAATCTAGGTAAGGCTAAGGCTTGCCCCTTAGCCTGTATGTATTTAGCGACTGACTTCTGAGAAAGTATCTGAGGTAAGAATTTTATTTTCCCCTTCCGATTTTGCTACAAGAACGGCACAACAGGTGTCGCTTAAAACGTTGACAGTCGTTCGGCACATATCTAGGATACGATCTACAGCAAGAAAAAGACCAATACCTTCGATAGGAAGGCCAAATGCTTTTAAAATCACAATGACCGCTACTAAACTAGCAGCTGGTATTCCTGCTACTCCCATAGAAGTGAATAGAGCAAGCAAAACAAATACAATCTGTGATCCTAGTGTGATGGTCACCCCATACACTTGAGCTACGAACATAGCAGCAACGATTTCATATAGAGCAGAACCCGACATGTTTAATGAGGTGCCTAAAGGGACTACTAAACTGCATATTCGATTTGAAACTCCAGCCCTTTTTTCTACACAATCTATGGTGATAGGTAAGGATGCAGAAGATGAGCTGGTTGAAAACGCAGTAATTAAAGCAGGAGCTATTGCTTTAAAATGTCGCTTAGGGCTTACCTTACCCACATATTTTAAAAGAAGGGGTACGATCACTAAACTAAAAGTAGATAAACCACAGATCACAGTAAGAAAAAACCATCCTAACGAAGAAAGAGACTCAAAGCCCGTAGTAGCAGCTACCTTGGCCACTAAGCAAAATACTCCCAACGGTAGAAAGTTCATGATCATATGAGTGATTTCTATCATGGCCTGAAAAATCCCTTGAAATAGACCTTGCATTTGCAGAGATCTTGCCGATTCAATTTTTGTTAACGCAAATCCAAATAGTAAGCTAAAAAAGATAAGAGCTAGCATTTCTCCACGAGCAAGGGCATCAAAAATATTAGAAGGTACTACTCCAAGTATTAAACTAGAGATGGTGACAGCTTCTGAATGCTCGGCTAAGTTTTCATGCAATCCACTGGCAGCGTTGCTACTGATGTGAAGATGAAAAGACTCTGCAAGCCCAGGCTTAATTAGGTTCACAAAAACAAGTCCTATGATTACAGCAGATAAAGTCGTCATTATATAGTAGCCAATAATTTTTAAACCCACCCGTTTAAACGATGAGTCAGCTCCTATTCTTGCCATACCGGTAACTATTGAGGACACCACTAAAGGTACGACTATAAGAGTAAGAGATTGAATAAAAAGTTTTCCTACTAAGTCGTAGATAGAATAAAAAGTAATCCCAAAAATGCCCGAAGTGGTCCCCGTGAGATTACCTACTATAAAAGCCAAAACGATAGCAAGCAATACTCCCCAAGGGGATTTTTTCTTTTTTTTAGTCATTCGATTCCTTTCTTTATTAGGTGTGACGGTAAAAGAGTTTTTAGATATCCATAATTTTGAAAATAACACTTCTTATTTAGGGGAAAGGGTAGGGTTCTCTCTGAGTCATCTTGATTTTTTTTTAGCATCTTTTTTTTAAGATCGTAAATGTTTAACCATATGCTGTTTTTTTGAGATAAGCGAGGTTAAGGCAGTTATCAAAGAAAATATTTACTTAAATGCCAAAAAACACGCGAATTCATACACAATATAATACCTTATTCGATGAAATCAATAGGTATTTACTAAAGGCTGGCAAACTGAAATCCGAAGAGTCAAAGTGAAACTACAGTTTTTAGATTTTTCTGATCGATGAATGATTGCAGGTCACGATAAGTTGGCAGTTTTGCAGATGGGTAATACGCACACAAGTTAAAAGTTCAAGTAGAATTTCTTCTCCGCTTAGTCCTGGGGTATTGCCTATAGTCCCTATTTCGAGTATCATTTTTCCCTATATTAGGTAATAAATTTCTCTAAAAAATATGAGAGGAGATATGCCAGAGCTTCCTGAAGTAGAAACAGTCATGCGCCAAATTTTATCAAGTAATATCTTAAAAAGAAAGATTCTCTTAGGTCAGGTACACAATCCAAGTACAGTAGGTGGCGACGTGGAGGGTTTTACCAAAGGAGTTATAGATAGCCAAATATTGGCCATCACCCGAAGAGGTAAATACCTAGTATTTCATCTTTCATCGGGCTTTTTTATACTAGCCCACTTACGCATGAGTGGTCATTTTTATGTAAGGGATTCTTTTGTTAAAAAAGAGGCTCATGAGCATATAGGTCTATCTTTTGAGGGAGGCAGTTGGTTGATCTTTCACGATCCGAGAAAATTTGGGAGGGTTCTTCTGGTAGAAGACCCGAATCTCTATTTAAATCATTTAGGAATAGAGCCCTTGTCTGAGAATTACACTTGGGGAAAATTTGAAGAAATTTTTAAAACACACAGAAATATCAAAACAGTTTTATTAGACCAAACCTGTATCGCAGGCCTTGGAAATATTTACGTAGATGAAACACTATTTGCCTGTGGTATACATCCTTTAAGAAGGGCGATTGATTTAAACCACCAAGAAAGGCGCAAGCTTTTTGAAGAAATTCCTCATCAACTATTGCAAGGAATAAAATTCCAGGGTACAAGCCTTGGCAAGGGGGTTTCTAATTTTCACGCTGTAAATGGACAGTCGGGAAAATATCAAGAGCGTTTACAGGTATATCAAAAAGCAAATAGGCCGTGCCCTAATTGCCAAAGACCTATCACCAAAATAAGAGTGGGACAAAGGGGAACGCATGTTTGTGCCCACTGCCAAAACTAAAAAAAGGTCATTGAAACGCAAGTATTAGCGCCTATTTTGCCTAAATATTTTATAAGGTTTTATTTAGATGTTTTGTAAAACCGGAAAGAGTAAAGGTTCCTCCCGATTCTATAATAAGGACATTACCTTGTTTTTTTTCTTTTTGTAGATGCTCTTTGGCAGTGATGAATAGTTTTGCATTGTAGATGGGATCGAGTAAAATCCCTTCAAGCTTTGCAAAATGAGATATAAACTGCATGTGTGATTGCGAAATAGAGCCGAAAGCTTTTCCTTTTGTGGGAAGGAGGATATCAAAAGAGGGTAGTTGGGGCTTTATTTTGTATAAGGTTTGAAACCAGGATAGAGTCTCTTCAATCATGGCATGCATACTTAAATCTCCACCTGCCATTTGGACGATATGAAGATGAGTGTTTTTTTTTAAGGCGCCAAGCCCGGCCAAAAGCGCCGCGGCTATAAAGCCTGTTCCTGCATCGATATAGATATGATCAAAGGTCATGTGATGTTGCTTTTCATTTCTTTGAATATCCTTAGATAATGTTAAAGCCCCTGGTAAGGAAGCCTCACAGCTGCCCCCCTCCGGCACCCAAAAAAACGAGGTGTGGGTTTTGAGCTCATACTCTTTAATGAAACTCTCCAGCGGGATCGATGGGTCAATAAAATGAATTTTGTCTAAAGGGGTTGCAAGCCTTGTAAACAGATAATTTCCCTGTACATCCTGAGGTGCCGGCCCGTATAAAAAAAGAGTGTAGGGTAGCTTATTTTCGTTCAGCAAAAGACAAAGAGCCAGAATATGGTTGGAATAAGGTCCGCCAATCAGAGCTATTTCATGTCGGCATTTTGCAAGAAAAGGGATCAAAGATAAATATTTTCTAAGCTTAGTTCCAAGTGAAAATGGACCGATTTCATCTTCTCTTTTCACAAATACGCGAGTCTCAGTAGTAGTAAGGGAGGTTAGGGGGTGTATTCTGGAGTGTCTGGGGTAATTTGCTAGAGGGTATCTTTCGTGCAAAAAATTCATTGCAACAACCACTTACCTTTTCTCTCATGATTTAAAAAAACTTCAGCAAGGTCTTTAGAAGAGATATCGCTTGCACCTCCCAAAGATCCTGTTAAAATAATGTCACCAGGAGCTACCGGAAAATGTTGCAAAAGATAAGATCGTAGCTCTTCAGGAAGGAAAATCATGTCTTTGCAAAAGCCTTCCTGACGAGATGCATTGTTCACGTGCAGGGCAATATGAACCCTCTCTACATTATCCATAGGCTCCCAAGAACCAATAGGACATGAGTATTTAAAGGATTTTGGTAGAGTCCAGGGCAAACCCTTAGCTTTTGAACTCTCTAACATATCTCTGGCAGTCAGGTCCAAGGCTGCGGTCATATGGCTAATGTTTAAGTTACCATCCAAGAGAAGGGCTAGTTCAAGCTCATATTGGATTTGGAATGAAAAGCTGGGCAGTGGGACCACTTGACCACTGGGCACATAGCAATTTCCTGATTTGAGAAAAATGATCGGGTGCCTTTCCAAGGAAGCATTAAACTGTTTTGCATGCGCTAAATAATTGCTAGCGACACACCAAATATTACCAGCCATGAGGTGCCTTCTTTAGGTTGTTGATATCTTTAAAGTTTTGCTCTTTGCACATTGAAAAAGCAATATAATTCTTTAAGGGGGGCTTACATAGTGACAGGCTACCTCGTGCTCCTGGCTAATCTGAATTAAAGTGGGTCTTTGCTGGTAGCAAAGCGCGGTAGCTTTATCGCATCTTAAGCTAAACACACACCCCTTTGGAGGGTGCAAGGGATTGGGAGGCTCTCCCTGCAGTATAGTTTTTTTTCTATTTCTCTCTAAGATAGGATCTGGAATAGGAATGGCAGATAATAACGCTTGGGTATAGGGGTGTTTCGGGTGATTATAGAGTTCTTCTGATGGGGCTATTTCGACTATTTTTCCAAGGTACATTACAGCTACACGGGTCGATAAATATTTTACAATGCTTAAATCGTGGGCTATAAAAAGAAAGGTGAGCTGCGTTTCTGTTTGTAATTTTTTAAGCAGATTAATAATTTGAGCTTGCACGGACACATCCAACGCAGAAACAGGCTCATCGCACACTAGAAATTTAGGGTCTAGCGCTAGGGCGCGAGCGATACCGATGCGTTGCCGCTGTCCTCCACTCAGCTCATGAGGGAAACGATTTTTATAGCTGGAATCTAAGCCCACTAAGTTAAGCAACTGGTCTACGCGAGGATATCTAGCCTCATCTGATATAGATGATGAATATCCAATGGTTCGGCTACGATATCGGCAACGGTCATTCTAGGGTTCAAAGAAGCGTAGGGATCTTGAAAGACGATTTGCATGTCACGGCGCAGTCTTTTTAG
>JBEIFG010000037.1:0-12180 GCA_040382555.1 Chlamydiales bacterium
ACCGGTAAAAGATCAGCTTGGCGGGGCAGAGGATTGTTTTGATCTGATATCTAAATTGCAGATGCTTTCCTTTTTTTCTCCTGATATTAGTCTTGAGCTAAAGCAGGGCTTAAAAAATCCCATTGAATGTTTAAGCCGGCTAACTGCTTGTTTGCAAGATCAAACAATAGATGCTAGAGTCGTTAGTTATTTTGATGAACAAAGCACTGACCAGAGGCATCCCTACGAAGTGTTAAAACATAGGTTATCGATCCTATTAGCATATACAGCTACTACTTGTTTTTCTTCTGCTGAAGCATTGCAGTGTTTAGATGTACGTGAGTGGACTGACACAGAGTGGGAAGTGGAACTTGCTAAAAAAACTTGGAAAGAGCAGCTAAAGGTTTGGGGGAATCCCATACTCTTTACTGACTTTTGTAAATCTGCCGTGCTTGATGTATTAAAAATCTTTTTATTGAATGAATCAGACCCTCTTAAAAAAATGGGATGGCAAGATTACATAGATTCTTTATCTAAAATCTCTGAGAATGATTTTTTGATGAAAAGTGCCTGGATGCTTATTGCAGAAAAATACCAAAAGGGATTTGTCGAGAGGTCGATTTCTTTTCTTGGTTCTAAAGAATTTGATACTATCGAAAGTGCACAAAAAGTTTGTGATCGAGCTCTTATTGTTTTCGCGGATTTTAAAAATTTGCCTATTCTTTCTGAAACCAAATTAAGTCATTCGTTTGGAATTTTGAAGTCATCCATTATTAAATTTACCTCTTTTTTTAAACACTCAGCTCATTCTTTTTGCGGGTGTCATGCTTCTAAGCAAGGTCGTCCAGCTCTTTGGCCACTTCATCACCCACCTTTTACTGTGGTTGAACCGGGAAACTCTCAAACCAACTTGGCAGAGAGTGTCGTTGTGCTGGGATGTGGTTATGGAACGGGTCACAAGCAAGCAAGTGTTGCCGTATCTAACTTAGTTGCTGATTTGGGATATCACCCTTATACAGTCGATGTTCCAGAGGAAATTCTTAAAGAGGAGGATATGATTTATTCTTCCTTGCACTCTTATTTAGGAAATTACGCCCCAGATTGGAATATTGGCACGCTTTTCAACGGCTTGATTACTAGGAAGGCTTTTGCAACAATTAATATGTTATCTGGAAAAGATCCCGCCAGTGGTAGGCTCCCTTCGCCGCCGGAGAGTCCTCCTTCGATGAAAGCGGTGAAAAAAATAGCGCAAAGGATACTGTTACTCAATCCCGTAGCTGTGGTAATCAATTATTACCCGGATCTTGCTCCTTCTATTGAAGCTGCAAAGCTTCTGGGCCTTCCAATTATTCACACTCATACCGATGTGAGCCCGCAGGAGTTAAAATGGAGAATATTAGGGCCTACATATCCTCATTTTACCGAAGCATTAGCCTTTGAAGGTTATTCTGATGTTATAGTACCTTCGATTTTATCCGATGATCAGCTTGCCGTAGTTGGCCCCCCTTGTAATCCAATATTTGAAAAACCTTTTACCAAAGCTGAAGTAGCTTCTTTACGGCTTAAGTGGAATATAGTGGGTGGAAAAAAACTTTTGCTGCTATCTAATGGGTCCAACGGGACCTCAGCTTATCCTCCCTATGTTCATTTTGTTTTAGAAAAGTATTCACACTCTACAATTGAAGAGGTCCCTTTTCACCTTATAGTTCTTTGCGGCCGCGGCAATGAGAGGATGGCAGAAAATTTAATGAAATATGCTAGGGAAAAAATACCCCTTCAGGCTTACGCTGCTATTTCTTCGTCGGAAATGAAAGAACTCATGGCTATTGCTTCAGAGGGTGGAGCTCTCATAGGTAAGCCTGGAGGTTTGACTGTTTTCGAATCGGTTAAAATGAAAACGCCCATTATTTTTGATAATATCGGTCCTGATTTATTTTCACACTCATTGTTAACTACATTGGTAAACGTGATGAATGTATTTGCTAAAAGAGTTCAAGGATTTTCCAACACTCTTCCGTGGGAGGCTGAAAACAGAGATTTTATGGTTAACAAAAAACAGGGAGTTGTGTGCGAATCTAAAGAAAATTTTAGTGAGATTTTAGATTCTCTCGTAAGTTCCCAAGACCTCTTTGCTAAAGAGGTGTTTTCAAAGGATAAAACTTTTTCTCAAGCATTTCCCTCCCTTTTTGAGAAGAAAGTAAAACAGTCTCAAGAAGATCCAATAAATGGTAGCAATTATAAGAGAAGGCAAGACTTAAATTTTCTTTAGATGTGGGGTAAAAAAAGATCTAATTTGATATCCTACCATCTATACTCCTTTTTTAAGAGTTAGTTGATGGGAGATAGTTATGCCGCGACTAGAGTTAGATCCGTTGTTATATCGATCTTTTTCTTTTTGTGTTTCTAAAAGAAAAATTCTTTTTACGCTTCCCATTGTGTCTTTATCGGGTCTGATTTATACCTCTTTTCGAACTCTGTCCAGTGGGACATCGGAATGGATCCAGTTGAGCTTTAGTTTTTTACCAGTTTTTGTTATCGCCTCTTTATTACTGGCAGCTGGTTTGATCTTAATTAGAGCCTATCACAATGAAATCAAGGGGATACCCTTTTCCTATAGAAAGCTCACAGCTCAATCTTGGGATCTTATGGTGGCGTTTGTGTATTTTACTCTTCCTCTAACAATGCTTTATGTAGTACTTTGGAGTTTGGTAGGCTTCTTTTATCTTTTTAAAGAAATCCCTTGGATCGGTCCACTAGTTAGTTTTATTCTGTCTTTCATGCCCCTATTACTTGTATTAACATTTATTCTTTTATCAATAGCTTATATTGCGGTCATATTTTTTTTCTCTCCTGCAGTGGCTTTGAAATCAGAATGCTCCCTTCAAATGCTAAAATCTTACTTTGTTTCCTCAAGAAGAAATCTTCTCAACTTTGTCTCTTTGCTTCTAGTAGCACTATTGCCTATTTTAGGGGTTCTTGGTCTACTGTTTATATCTTCTGCTGTAATCAGCTCTGGGCAAGAGATAAGCAATAGCGCTTTTACTTCAACAGCTCATTCTTTGCTAAATTCTTTTGTTTACAGTGTATTTTGCACCCCTGCGGTCATCTTTTTTTTTAATTTTTCCGCTGAAAGCTATGTATTCATTAAAAAAAGGGCTCAGAAGTAGATGTGATGAAAGTTTTAGTAGTTGGAGCAGGATTCGCAGGGCTTTCAGTTTGTTATTATTTGCAAGTAATTCACGGCGCACAGGTCACACTTTGTGATAAAAAGGGGATCGCTTCTGGGGCCTCGGGTGCTTCATGCGGTCTTATGCATCCCTATGTGGGTGAGGATGTGAAACGATCATTTATGGCTAAAGAGGCCTTTGAAGAATCCAAGAGTTTAATTGAAGCGGCCTCTTTTTTTTCTAGCGAGTCTTTTTCCGACTTTTCTGGTGTTTCAAGACGAACAGAAAGTGTTGAGCAATCTAATAAAATGCTTTTACACGCAGCAACATTTAAAGATATCATACCATTGAGCGATCATCTTTTTTTAATTACCTTAGGTGCTACCCTACAAACGATTGAGTATTTGAATGCCCTATGGCAAGCATGCGAAAAGGCTGGAAGCACTTTTCTAATTGAGGATATTACCGATTTATCCACTTACATGATCCAGTACGATGCCATTATCATAGCAGCTGGGGAGGGAGTATTTCATTTTCAGGAAACAAAGAGTTTCCCCCTTGGTCAAGTGCGGGGTCAATCTTTGAAGTGTCTTTGGCCACCGGATGTATCGCCTCTTGAAAGAAGCTTAGTGGGCAAAGGATATGCTGCTGTCTATAGTGATAAAAACAAGGTATGCTTTGGAGCTACCTTTGAGAGAGGTGTTGAAACAAAGGATCCCGATTTTGCAACGGCTATGGCTTTATTAGCTCCTAAAATGAATGCTCTTTTGCCATCGATCCCTTTAGTACCCATAGAAGCAAGAGCTGGAATTAGAGTGAGCACTCGAGGACACTATCTGCCTCTTGTGGGTAAAGTAAAGGAAAAACTGTTTTTATTCAGTGGCTTAGGATCAAGAGGGCTACTTTATCATGCTTTTTTCGGAAAAATGCTAGCCAATTTGGTTGTTCATGGGGATGATAGTGCTATCCCTTACATTAGCAAGAAGCTTTTTACAAAGAATGTAACTACTTATACAATGTAATTAAAAAGTATGGGTAGGTGGTAGCATGATGGGGGAATTTCTATTTTTGGGAACCTCAGGTTCTATGGGAGTGCCTGTAATTGCATGTAGCTGTCCTGTTTGCCTCTCTTCCAATCCTCTCAATAAACGAAAAAGATGCGCAGCCATTATTAAAATAGGGGATAATTCTCTTTTAATAGATGCGGGTCCTGAAATAAGGCAGCAGCTTCTCTCATCTAATATTCACAGATTAGATGGAGTTATTTTAACTCATGCTCACTATGATCACATTGCTGGATTTGATGATTTAAAAGCGTTTTGCTTTGCTCAAAAGCAAAAATTACCAGTGCTGCTTTCAAGGAATACTTTTGATGAAATACGCCTTACACATTATTATCTTTTGGAGGAGACCTCGGGGCATCCGCAGGGTATTTTTTTTGATTTTAACATCTTAGACGAATTGTTTGGATCTGTAGAGTTCACAGGCATTCCTTTAGAATTTGTTAGCTATTATCAAACAGGTATGCCTGTAATTGGATTGAAAATTGGAAATTTAGCGTATATTTCTGATATCAAAGATTTTTCAGAAAAAGTAGTTCAATCTTTAAGAGGAACAGAGATATTGATTTTAAGTGCGCTTAAGCATAGCCTCTCTCCTATGCATCTTTGTGTTGATGATGCAATAGCTCTAGCAAAGCGTATTGGGGCAAGGCAGACCTATTTTACCCATATGTCCCATGAGGTAGATTACGAAAAAGATTCTCTAAAGCTTCCCAGCGGGTTTGCCTTTGCCTACGATGGTCTTAAAGTGCCGTTCACACTAAAGTATTAAGGATTTTTATGAATGCAATACCTAGTAATCCAACAGAAACAGCTCAAGGTTTCGATCTTCACAAAGTTAAAAAAGCCCTTTTGTTAGGAGCTTATTTTGTGACCAAGGAAAAAGAGAAATGTGAAGACTATTTAGAAGAATTGCATCGGTTATGTGAAACCTTTGGTATTTTAGAGACTCACTCAGTGCCGTGTCCTGTTAAAAAATTAGATGCGGGCACTTATCTAGGCTCTGGAAAATTGGAAGAGCTTTACCAACTAAAAAATGAATTAAACTGCGATTTAGTGGTGTTTGATGACGAAATATCACCTCATCAACAAAGAAATTTAGAGAAAATTTTTAAGTGCCCTGTAATTGACAGAACGGAATTAATTATTGAGGTCTTCGCTCAAAGAGCTCAAACTAGGGAAGCAAAATTACAGATTGAACTAGCGAAAATTCGCTATCAATTCCCAAGATTGCGTCGCATGTGGACCCACTTGTCTCGTCAATCTACCGGTGGAGGTGGGTATCTAAAAGGGGAAGGTGAAAAACAAATTGAAATAGATCGAAGAATTTTAAGGCGAAGAATAGACGCTCTGCGTAAGGAGATTGAAGAAGTCATTGCGCAAAGAAAAACTCAAAGAGCTGCGCGCTTAAGATCAGGGATTCCTACCTTTGCAATCATCGGCTACACCAATGCCGGAAAATCCACCTTACTTAAGTCCCTCACTCAGGCTGATGTGCTCGTAGAAGATAAATTATTCGCTACACTCGATACCACTACTAGAAAATTTACCCTTCCCAATAATCAAGACGTTTTACTTATTGATACAGTAGGATTTATAAGAAAAATTCCTCATACTTTAGTGGCTGCTTTTAAAAGCACTCTGGAAGAAGCTACCCATACAGACATTCTTTTACATTTAATCGATGCGAGCCACCCCAATGCTTTGGAGCATGCAGAAGCCACTCTAGAGGTGCTTAAAGAATTAGGAGCTAAAGATCACCCTATTATTACTGTTTTAAATAAAATGGATGCCTGCGAAGATCCCTCTATTTTAACTAGGCTTCGTTTAACCTATACTAAAACGGTACAAATTTCCGCTTCTCAAGGGGTAGGTTTCGAAGACCTTTCCCAGAGGATGATGGATGAAATCTCAAAGCTGCGTAAAATATTTACTCTTCGAATCCCTCAAAGTAACTATGCCTTAGTTGCAGAACTCATGAAAGAAGGAAATGTACTCGAATCAGATTATGAAGAAAATGATGTTTTGCTCAAAATAGAAATACCTGTCCGCCTTGAATATAAAGTAATTCCATTCATTGTTTGAAAAGAGTATTGAAGTATTCAGATACTTTAGTTGAGACCGTGAGTGGCAATGATTTCAGAAGGATTGATTTTATGGCTGGAATTTTTTGACTTTTTAGTTTTTTTTGTATAATGATTTATGCTGGATTTATCTCCCATACGTATCTCCTTTTGATGTAATTATATTTTTATAACTAATGGAATTAAATTTCAATTAGTTATTCGCTAATTATTTTTTTCTTGAGATTGATTAAACAAAGGCATAGACTCCTTAACCCGCGCTAGGGTGCCGGTACAAATCATCTGGATGGCAATAAGGCATATTAGCATGCCCCCTAACTTCTGCAAGGCTAGCAAACCCTTTTTCCCAAAAAAAAATTTTAATTTAGACGCCGCCAAAAGAATCACAACCGAAGGTATCCAAGCCATAAGTAAAATACCCATCATCAGCAGATTATTCTGGATTTGGTCAGAGTAAATCATAACAGTGGTAATGGTGCCAGGTCCTGCGATAAGGGGCATGGCCAGCGGAACGATAAAAGGCTCCTGAGATTTGTGTTCAAGAGGGGAAGAATTTTTTGGAAAGATCAGTCCTATTGCTATGATAAAAAGGATGATTCCACCTGCCATTCCCATAATAGACTGAGAAATTCCTAAAAATCCAATGATGCTTTTTCCAAAAAACATAAACGCTATTAGAATACCAAGAGCGATACAGAGCTCTCGCAAAATAATTTGATTTTGCTTTTTCTCTGGGTACTTGGATAAAATGGATAAAAAAATAGGGATGCCGCCTAGGGTATTCATTACCAGAAAAATAGAAAAGGCTATTGAAAGATTGCTCATGTACATTACCTTTTTAAACTTTTCCTTTTCATACTCTTTTTACGATCATTAGTCAAAAAAAAGGTTTGAATTTGATGTTTAGGATTCTTTCTTGAATCTCACCTTTTTTCCTGGCATAATGTTCATCTTTCGTGGAGTAAATCATT
The DNA here is from genome assembly GCA_040382555.1 of Chlamydiales bacterium. GTDB lineage: Bacteria > Chlamydiota > Chlamydiia > Chlamydiales > Rhabdochlamydiaceae > VGMB01. The sequence continues at coordinate 7,263 of JBEIFG010000037.1, forward strand.
CGTGGAAACTAAAAAATTTAAAGTAGTTACTCTGGGATGTAGAACTAATCAATATGAATCTCAAGCATATACGGATCAACTATTGGCTCTGGGGCTGCAGCCTGCAAAAGATGGAGAAGTGGCTGATGTATGCGTAGTGAATACTTGCACGGTAACAGAGTCAGCAGATAGTTCGAGTCGCCATCAAATACGACAATTAAATAAACAACATCCGGAAGCTAAAATTTTAGTGACTGGCTGCCTAGCGGATAGAGATCCTAGTTCTCTTCTTCAAATAGAAGGTGTAAGTCACGTTGAGCCTAATGCAACTAAGGAGTCACTGTTAGCTAGTATTTTCCCCGAAGAGTCTCTTCCTGAGTTTTCCATTCGCAATTTTGAAGCACATACTAGAGCCTTTGTTAAAGTGCAGGATGGGTGCAATTCTTTTTGCACGTATTGTATTATTCCATATGTGAGAGGCAGATCTCGATCAAGAAGATTAGAAGATATTATAAAAGAAGTTAAAGCTTTGGTTAGCAATGGATTTAAAGAAGTTGTTTTAACAGGTATCAATATTGGAGACTTCGATGGAGCTCCTCTTGAAAACGAGACTCCCGTACGCTTAGCGGAATTAGTAAGAACTGTGGATGCTATTGAAGGACTCGAAAGAATACGCATTTCGTCCATAGATCCTGATGAAGTAGATGATGATTTAATTGATGCTGTAGTTAATGGTAAAAAAACTTGTCATAGTTTTCATATTGTACTGCAGTCAGGTTCTAATATAATTTTAAAACGAATGAACCGGAAATATACAAGAGAAGTGTTTTTAACTACTATCGATAGAATCAAATCTGCTAGCCCTTATTTTACTTTTACTACAGACATTATTGTGGGTTTCCCTGGTGAATCCAATGCAGACTTTCAGGATACGATAGATATTATGGGACAAGTGCGTTTTGCAAAAGTTCATATGTTCCCCTACAGCGAACGTAAAAGAACGAGAGCAGCTCTTTTTCCTGGTAAAGTTTTACCTTCCATTATGCAAGAAAGAAAAAGGGAAGTCTTAACGTTAGCTGAACGTTCTTCATTTTTACTTAGAGAGCAGTACCTAGGTAAAGAAATGAAGGTTCTTTTAGAGAGTGAAGAAAAGGAAAAACCAGGAATGTTTTCTGGCTATACAGAAAACTTTTTACAGGTTTTTGTGCAAGGAGATCATTTACTTTCAAATCAAATTGTGAATGTAAAAATGATAGAAAATACGCAAGAAGGTCTTATAGGGAGTCTAGTGTCATGAATATTCATATTACAGGTTCTCTACGACCATTTTCCCACTTGCCAGGATCTTCTTGCATTATACCGATGAGTGGTTGGATTTTGACCGCTTTCCCCTGTTTGCTTTTATTTAAACATATCGTTTCCAAGGAATCGATTGAGGTAAAGCTATCCTTAAAGGGACCTGTGGAATCTTTTACCCTTCAGCAGGATTTAGAAAAGGGGAGTGTAGCTATATTTGGGTGTGCAGTTCAAGGTTACTACAGATTAAAAGCTTCTCAGCAAGGCAATGGTCTTGTTCTTAACGTAGAAAGGACTCCAAAAGAAGGTGTTGTTCTCATCCATGGGGGAAAAACATACCAACTCCATGCTCCTCTTGAGATTATTTTAAGTGCAAATCAAGAAGCTCATTGGCATAAAAAAGAAGAGAAATTATCTTTAGGTGTTCATAAATCTCAAGACTGGATGATGATGCGAAAAAGGGCATCCCTTGCAGAGATTCTTCCTCACTGGATGCGCCTGGGACAAATGATTCCTTATCAAGAAGGATCAAAGCCTAAATCTGCTGTAGTGGAACTACTAGATCAGTGTCTTCAAATGAGAATAGATAAGCGAACATCAGCCCTTCAATCTTCTTTAAAATCTTTGTTTTCTGTGGGATTTTCCAGTATGCTAGTTCCTCGGTTGCAAGATGATGAATATCAAGGCATCGTTCCTGATTGCGATGAATCCACGGACGAAGGTCGTTTAAATTTGCTTTTGGTTGGGTCTAGATTGATTCGATCTATGTTTTTTTTCGAATCCCATGGTATTTATCAACTCCTTCCCTGTCTTCTCCCAGATTTTCACTCGGGAAGGGTAAACAATATCACAACGAGCAGTGGGGATAAAATTTCTTTTGCCTGGTCTAAGCATAAACTCAGAGAAGTGATGGTTACGGCAGCATCTGAGGCCATTTTATTTCACTTTCCCAATGATATAAAACGATTTCGTCTAAAATTTCACCCTTCTGATAAAGGTGCTGTTTTGGATGCAGGAGCAAAGCTCTTGACTCAAAGAGGTTCTTGTATCTTTTTAGATCGATTTGAAAAATAATTTACACTCTTTCTTTTTCTTTTCTTCCAAATCTCTTATATAGATAAAAGGACAATCAGGAAGGAGATGAAAATGCTAAATGTATCTTCTGAAGAAAACCTCGCAGAGATTTTTAAAAAAAACTTGCACAATCCCCATAGTATTCTCGGTCTTCACTCGGATGATAGGGGAAGCGTAATCAGACTATATCGACCTGGAGCCACTTCAATTTTTCTTGAAGTGCTAGGTCAAATGCAAGAAGCAACAAGGCTTCAAGATAGCGATATTTTTGAATATCACACACAAGCTCCTTTGCAAGCCTCCGATTATCGCATTTATCATCAAAGTGGAGATTTAGCTCTTGACCCTTACTCTTTTTCACCTACATTTGGAGAAATTGATGCTCATTTATTTTCTAAAGGAGTTCATTATAAGCTACATGAGATCATGGGAGCTAGAATCTGCGTTCATCAAGGTGTTTTAGGAGTAAAATTCGCTGTATGGGCTCCGGCAGCCCAGAGAGTAGCTCTTGTGGGAGATTTCAATCATTGGAATGGAAATCTATGTCCGATGAGAAGTATGGGCGGGTGCGGGGTCTGGGAACTCTTTGTCCCAGGGCTTAAGATAGGTGAGAAATATAAATTTGAAATACTGACTTCCTCGGGTCACACTCGATTAAAGTCAGATCCATTTGCTCTTACCGCCGAATTTCGTCCGAAAACAGCATCAATGATTGCAGAGGTGGATTCATACATATGGAATGATGATCCTTGGATGGCAACAAAAAATACCAGCTTGAATATTCCTATGAATATTTATGAGGTGCATCTGGGTTCTTGGAAGAAACAGGGTAGGGATTTTAAAGGTTATAGAGAAATGGCACATCAGCTAGCAGACTACTGCACTGAAATGGGTTTTTCTCACGTAGAACTTATGCCTATCGCTGAACATCCTCTAGATGAATCTTGGGGATACCAGGTTACTGGCCCTTTTGCAACCACTTCTCGTTTCGGGACCCCCTCAGATTTTCAATATTTTGTGGATCACCTTCACCAAAGGGGAATTGGCGTGATCTTAGATTGGGTGGCCGCCCATTTTCCCGTAGATGATTTCTCCTTAGCGCAATTCGATGGATCTTATTTATACGAACATGAAGACCCAAGGAAGGGATTTCACCCTCATTGGAATACGTATATTTTCAATTATGGTCGACGCGAAGTCAGTAATTATTTAATTGCCAACGCATTATTTTGGCTAGATAAAATGCATATCGATGGGCTTAGAGTCGATGCGGTAGCTTCTATGATATATTTAGATTACGGAAGAAAAGATGGGGAATGGATACCTAATTCATTTGGGGGGAAGGAAAATCTTGAGGCTATTGAATTTTTAAAGCATTTAAATTCTGTAGTCCATGAACGATTCCCTTCAGCGATTATGATAGCAGAAGAATCAACCGCTTATCCTGGGGTTACTCATTCCCTTTTATCAGGAGGTTTAGGCTTCGATATTAAATGGAACATGGGCTGGATGAATGATACTTTGAAATATTTTGGCACTGATCCCATTTACAGGAAGTATCATCAAAACAATGTTACATTTGGATTGATTTATGCATTTTCAGAAAAATTTGCTCTGGTTTTATCGCACGATGAAGTCGTTCATGGTAAGGCCAGTTTATTATCTAAAATGCCTGGTGATGTTTGGCAAAAGTTTGCAAATATAAGGCTATTATACAGCTATATGATGTGCCAGCCTGGGAAAAAATTATTATTTATGGGGGGAGAGATTGGTCAATGGACGGAATGGTACTGCAAAGAAGAGATACCTTGGCATCTCCTAGAATACCCTCCCCATAAAGGTTTACAAAACATGGTGAAGCAACTGAATCACTTTTATAGAAAGCACGGAGCACTTTGGCAAAGAGATTTTTCTTTTACAGGATTCGACTGGATTGATTTTTCTGATGTAGATAACTGCGTTGTGAGTTACTTAAGGAAGGGTTCAGAAGAGATTTTAGTGTGTATTCATAACTTTACCCCCTCATTTTTTTCGGAATATTTTATATCTTTACCAAATATTCAAGAGATCCAAGAGATATTTAATACCGATAGAGAAGAATATGGTGGATCTGGTAAGCTAAATAGAGAAATTCCACTTAAAATAGAGGATGGTAAACCTTTGGGTTTTTATATACAGCTTCCTCCTCTTTCTACTTTAATTCTTAACGTGAAGTTTCTCTAGGATATGGAATGAACAAAGAAAACTACTCGCAATTACTTCAGGAAATTCAGAAACACGATACCTTGTACTACGGTCATTCTAAACCTGTAATTACAGATTACGAGTATGATTTAATGCTAAAGCAGCTGGAAGAAATAGAAAGACAACATCCAGATTGGATATCCGCTAGCTCACCAACCCAAAGAGTGAGTGAAAATCCCTCTAAAGGATTTAAGCAGGAAGCCCACAAGGTTCCAATGCTCTCCCTGGCTAATACTTACTCTAAAGAGGAAGTTGAAGATTTTGTGGAAAGAGTCCATAAACTACTCAACCAAACTCAGGTTGCCTTTTGTGCAGAGTTAAAAAT
>JBEIFG010000038.1:0-11963 GCA_040382555.1 Chlamydiales bacterium
CCGGCAGGGGTGCTGGGACTTTTTCAAGATATTGAGCCTTGTTTTACTTTAAAGTCCAAAGTGTCTTTTTTTAAAATAGTGGAAGCGGGTGCAGGTATCGGCTACGGCAGAAGGCACGTGACTGCTTTTGCCACACGGATAGTAACGATCCCTATCGGCTATGGAGATGGATACCGCAGGGCTCTTTCTCAGAAGGGGCAGGTATTAATCCGAGGAAAGCGTTATCCAATCGTCGGAAATATTTGTATGGATCAATGTATGGTAGATGTCGGTGAGGATGAGGTGAGGGTAGGTGATGAGGTAGTACTCATAGGCAGGCAAGGTCAGCATAATATCACTGTAGAAGAAATCGCAAGCATCTGCGATACTATTCCTTACGAGATTTTATGTGGCTTTAATGACAGAATCCCCAGGGTGTATACTCAATAATTTTTATTCCACTTGATAGAAAACTTTCCCTCTTCCTGATTTTGAGTTTCGGCTTGGAAAATAAATCCATGTTTAAGATCAACCTCCACAATTACGTCACTACTGGTAGCGCTTTGAGATAGGGATACGGTTACCCCATGTGTTAAGTACCATCCGATCTGTAGAGATATTTCATCAGAGCCCTCTTTTCCTACGATGGTTAGGCGGTCTACTCCTATGCTTTTGCGTATAGATTCAAGTAGGTCTTTCCCACCTGTACCTGACATAGACACAATCACATTGGCAAGCTGTAGGGCTTGCACTGCAGTAATTTCAGAGATGTCCTTATTAAATAAAATTCTAGCTAAGATGGAGCTGGTAGGCATGTGGGGTATGGACTGAAGGGTAAGGGTGGGGGAAGTCAGAGGACCTTGCATAGCTACTTGCACTTGCATTTCAGGAAGTTGCAAAAGACCGTTGATTTTTATAAATGCAGGTGAATTGTCTTTAAACACAATTTCCCCTTGCATTAAAGAGAATTTTTTACCCGAAAAGGTGTAGTCTCCTTTGATAAGAGATAAAGAGCCTTCTGCAGTGACATGGGGCTCCATACCACTGATTTTTATGTCTCCCTTCCATTCAGAATTCAGTCCACGTCCCCTCACAAAAACGGAATCTTTGGCACAGATATGCATATCTACACAGAGGGGATAAGGTTGAGATGGGGTAAGGAAAGACCCCTCCAAATGAATAGGTTTATGGATAAAGGTAATATTGAGCTCTGGGATAAATTCAGGTAGGTTTTCTGAAAGGCTGATCTCTACATGATTTGTAGCTATCTCCCCCTTCACACACATAGTTTTTAGCGAACCTTCTAGGGAGAGATCACCAGAGCACTCTGCTGCCAATAGTTCTGAATCCACGCAGCGAAGTTTTTCTAGCTCTGCATGAATATGAAAAGGAAAGTATTGAAAAGGGGATAAGGTCATTTCCCCATAAGCATCGAAGAATCCTAGCTTTTTATCTTTTCCCGATAGGGCTAAAAGCCGCAAACTATCCTTTTCTGCCAAGAGGTTTCCTTCTAGATTGAATAGGCGTGTCCCTGAAAAATAATTTTCATAAGATCCATTTTGTAAAGATATATCTCCCTGCAGCGCTGGGTTATCTAGATGGTTAGATGCAATAAGGTGAGAGGTAATAAGGCCACTGGCTTTTTGTCCTCCCCATTGGATAAAGTCGAAAAGAGATTCAAGAGCCCCTTGTCCCGTAAAGGCTAAGGAAAAAGGCTGCTTATAATCTAATGATAGGGATAAAGGGTAGTGATTGATATGTAGGGGTAGGGTGGCAGTTGCATCTATAAATTGCTGATCAGAAGCGTATAAATGAGAAAAGATTTGCATCTTTTCCCCATCGAGATACGCTTGTAGGGATCCTCTGGCATGCAGCTCATCCTCTTTACCTTGCTGAGATAGATCTGCTTTTTCTAAAGTTAGATAAAAATGTCCTTGATTATTGGTTGCGCTCATCTGAAGCTTGCCTTCAAATGAGGTGGTGCCAGATAGAAATAGCCCCGGTTGGGATAAGGTGAGGGTATCAATCGGTAGATGAGAGGCTTTAGCTTCTAGGATAGCTTGATGTGGATCAAGGGCTCCATTAAATTGGAAAGTGCCAGTATCCATCGATAGTTGTAACGCATCGATCTTCGATTGATTTTTTCCCATTAGTAAGGAGCTAGGCTCAAGTAGATGTATTGGTTTATTCAGTAAAAGACCATCGAGCTGGGTAAGATCAATAGCGAAGAGATGATTTACCTCTTTCCATAAGCCGCTGCAGAGTATTTTACATGGGCCTTTCCAGTTGCCCTCCAGTGAGATCAAAAAGGGATGCGCTTGTCCATTTTCTTCTGTCTTTACGTAAGCGTTTGATATAAAAGCCCGTTTCCATAATAAATTTTTCCCCGTGGCTTCTAAATCGATGGAGGGATGAGTGAAGAGATCTTTAGCTTTTGTATTAAGCTGGAGTTGAGATAGAAATACATCAAAGTAACGTATATTTTTCAAAAAAGCATGTCCATGAAATACCTCAATATCATAGGGAAAATTTGGGTTTGTTTTAAGCTGCAGGTGTGCAGCGATGCTTCCATCAAGGTTGGAGTCTGCTTTGACAATACTTCGAAGCTCTTTTAATGAGGGAAGACGCAGAAATAAGTTCGCTTCCCAACTGGCGGGTTGCAAATAGTACACCCCTTCTATATCAAGAGAGGAAGAGGCAGATCTGAGGTGGCCGTTTTTCACCCAAAAGCCTTGCGTATCTTTATATACATTTGAAGATAGTGAAATGTGGATATCTTGAGAGTGCATCCATCCTTCTAGGGATCCTTGCCAATGAGGGGCGCCCCCCGTAGCCTGCAGAGCTATGTCGCATTGCTGATTTTTTAAAGTTCCTACAGAAAGCGATGGACTTTGGATGTTAGCACGAAGCAGCTGGGGATTCCAGTAGATAGAAGCGTTCAACGGACCGCTAAGATCTATACCTACTAACTCTTGCCATTTTACCAGATCGTTGCAACTGATTTCCGATTGCCATCTATCAAGAGCTTTATTCGAATTGAGATGCATCTTCGCATTCATGTTTAGGGAAGAGCTAGAGAGATCTAATTTTCTAACATCCATAGAACCATCGGGGTATAACAAAAAAGCACCTTTGAGTTTCCATGTGTCATTCAGCACAGGATACAAGGGGACAGATAAATGTTTAGCCGTGGTCGTCAGGGCGATGTGAATAGGTGGCCCCGATAGGGCGGAGCCGTGGGCAAGTGAGCTAAAGGCATTCCACGAGCCCTTCCATGAGGAAGATAAAAAAAACTGAGTTTCAAAGGGCAAGGGGATTAGCGGCTCAAAAGGGCGAGTGGAGGGGATATTCAGGACGAGTTTAGCCTCTAGGGTATTTCTTTTTTCACTTCCTTCTAAGAAAATATCGCAAAAGCTTTGCAAAGAGGATGCGGTGGAAATGCTAAGATTGAGCTTTATTTCAGATAAATCCTGCTTAATCTTAGCTTCGCCTCGCAGGGAAAATGGGTGCTTTTCGTGGGTGAGTCGATTTTCAAAGGAAAGGGCGCGGATATGAAAATGGCGGGTAGATAGAGAAAAAGGGAGGGAAGTAAGGGTGGGGAGCTTGAGCTTCACCTTCTCTAAATCACTCCAATCGATTTTAGGATGCGCATATTGATATATCGCTTCTGCAATACTAAGGTAGCTAATAGTGAGTTTGTTTTTTAGTAAATCCAATAAATCAATACGAAGACGTATGTTTTCTAAATGAAGCTCAGAGCGGTCTTCAAAGATAAGTATAACGCTTTCAATGAACCATTTAAAAGGAGCTATCCCCTCAATTTTGGTAATGTAGATAGGCAGGCCTTGCTGCTTTGCTTTTTGCATTACCCAATAGCGAATTTTATCTTTAGACCATGCGGTCTGTAAAAAAAAGAAGATAGAGCCAATGAGCAGTATAGAAATACTTACTGTGGCTATGATAATTTTAATAAAAATCCGTGTCCATCTATTCATACTTCCTCAGAAGGATTGCCCTATACTTACTAGTACCCTGTAGGTGTTATCATGATACTCTCTTTTATTCAAAGGAAAGCCTACATCGAGACGAAATGGTCCCATGAAAGAGAAATACCTAAAACCTAATCCTACCGATTTCAGCCATTTCCCTGAAAAAGAAGGGAGGATATTTTTATATACATTGCCCATATCTAAAAAAGGAACAAGACCTATGCTCTTGGATACTCTAAATCTTGTTTCAATGGTATAAAAGATCTCTGAACGCCCCCCGATGGGTTTATGGTGGGCTGTCATTGGACTCACAGATTGATACGCATAGCCTCTAAGGTCTTCTTCTGATCCCCCAAAAAATCTTTTAGAGAGGGGAATAATCCTCTCATTTTTACTCAATATCGACCCTATAGTGAACTTTTGAGCTATACTGAAGGCATGATTTTCAGTAACGGGAAGGTAGTAAGATACGGCAAAAAGATTGGTGAAGTAGATTTGTTTTTCTCCCTGCATACTTAAGGAAGGATTTCCGGTGTATTCAAAAAAAAGGCCTTGAGTGGGATTTAAAAGGCTATTGGATCCATTCCATGCAAAATAAATGGGGGCCTCCACCAGCCAGTAGGTCCCATTTTGAGCGCTGGCATTGACTAGCAATCTCTCTAATTTACCCCCAAAGGACATACGTACCTTTTTACCTATTCTTCTCTCCAACCTATTAATAAGATTATAGGTTACCTCGGTGTAGGGAATAATGTTTTCATGCATAGCTTGTGCTTGCCAAACATAGTCTTGATTCTTTTTTAAGAAATTCGGATGTTGGTAGATGGCAAGCCCGGTATGGCTTCGTTGCGTGAGGTCTCCCTCTAAGCTAAGCTTGCGTCCCATACCGGCAATATTTCTTGCTTCCCATCCAAAGGTAACGCCGGGGCCATAGTAGGTTTGATAGCTTATCCCTGCGTTAACGCTGCGATGTTTGCTCTCAGCTACTTCTATGAAGATAGGAATTTGTTTATGAGGGTCAATTTCTGGGCCATGCGTGATGATGACAGAGCTAAAAAGACCAGAATCGATAAGCGAAGATTGTGTCTGTTCTACAAGGGTGCTTTGATAGGATTGCCCTTGCTTCCACTGAAGTTTATCTAAAAAGAATTTCTCTTTTACCCCCTGGCTACCTATTACTTCAATAGGACCGAATAAACATGGAGGCCCAGTATTGACATCTAAGCGCACCCTTAGTTTCTTTGTTTCCCCATCGGCAACGATCTCCCTATGCTCGATAGAAGCAAGAGGATATCCACACTCCGATAAAAGGGTAAGAAGAGCATTTTCAGCTTCGATTTCTTCTCTGGCAGTCATCACTTTATTCAAAGTAATCCCCATTTTGGATAAGGTCAGCGCAGGGCAGCTGATCGGATGACTTGGATCTGTTTCGTACAGAAAAAAAGAAAAGGACTCTAGGGTATATAAGGGCCCGGGATTTATATTCACAAAAACTAAAGCGTCCTCATAATTCTCTTCTACTGTAATATCTACAGTGGCCTCCAAGTATCCGTAGGAGCGCATGACACTAATGATTTTAGGAATATCCGCATCCGCCCGGTAGCGGATGGCGTTAAAAGAATCGGGAGGTCTTTTTTGTAAGGTGCTAAGTTGCGTGCTTGAGGATAGGCTGCTGATTACCGCCTTGTCATCCAAACCTAAATAACGTACGCTATAGGAAATGCCGGCTTCTAAATGCATTGCGGCACTTAGAAAAATCACAGAACTGATGAGTTTGCCAGGCAACATTTTTTTCTTTGGGTTAGTAAGAAAACAAAACCGCTTGATTTGTAATGATGCGAGTGATTTTCTATAAGAAACTATTAAAAAACAAAAAAAATCCTTGTAGGAAGAAGATTCATGAGAGTAAGGGAAAAAAGTCAACACGTATATCTGTCTTCTTGTGGAGTGATCCCAGGGGGGGTCAATTCCCCTGTGCGCAGCTGTAAAGAGGTGGGAATAGATCCCATGGTCGTCAGCCACGGCAAAGCCGATACCATATGGGATGTAGACGGTCATCCTTATGTGGACTTTTGCATGAGCTGGGGAGCTCTTTTGCTGGGACATGCCGATGCTGAGGTGGTAGATGCAGTGGGCAAGCAGATGGCTAGGGGATCCTCGTTTGGTATTACAACTCCCCTTGAGAGAGATATGGCTGAGAAGGTGACGCAGCTTGTCCCAGGTATGGAAAAAGTCCGTTTTGTGTCATCCGGCACAGAGGCGGTAATGAGTGCCATTCGTTTGGCAAGGGGATATACTGGTAAAAATGTAATTATTAAATTTAATGGCAACTACCATGGGCATTGCGACGCTTTACTTGTACAAGCCGGTTCTGGAGTGACATTGATGCCCAGAGCTTCTTCTCAGGGTATTCCTGAGGAGAGCTTAAAATATACCCTGTCCTTGCCTTATAATGAAATAGGGGTGGTAAGAGACGTAATACGTGGATGTAAAGACCTTGCTGCGGTGCTTATCGAGCCAATAGCGGCGAATATGGGTGTAGTGCCAGCGGATGAGACCTTTTTATCCATGCTTCGTGAGGAGACCCAAGCACAGAATGCCCTCTTGATTTTCGATGAGGTGATTTCTGGTTTTCGTGTGGGTGCTGGGGGGGCGCAAGCATGGTATGGAGTGGAAGCAGATCTGATATGTTTGGGTAAGATTGTAGGCGGAGGACTGCCAGCGGCTGCTTTTGGAGGCAGATCTGAAATCATGAATTTCCTAGCGCCGCTGGGTAGCGTATATCAGGCAGGCACATTATCTGGAAATCCTCTGGCCATGCAAGCAGGTCTTACTACATTATCTAGGTTGCAAGAAGAGGGGTTCTATCAAAAGCTGCAAGACAAGGCAAACCTTCTTTTGCTTCCAATAGAGCAGCTTATAGAAGATCGGGAGCTACCTTTGCAGCTGCATCGCGTAGGTTCTATGTTTACCCTTTTCTTTTGTTCAAAAAAGATACGTTCTAAAGAAGATTTAGCCACCGTAGATTTGCAAGCCTATCAGAGGTATTTTCAAGCGCTATTTCATGAAGGCATTTACATGGCCCCTTCTCAGTTTGAAGCGAATTTTATTTCTGCGGCTCATACGGAAGAAAATCTAAGGTGGGTGCGTGATAAGATCATGAGATATTTAGTGTGTAATTATGCTCTTTAGAAAAGCCAACTTGCAAGATCTCAAAGAAATTTTGAGATTACTTGCAGAAGATGAACTGGGAAGTTTAAGAGAACATCCTGCCTCTGAAGAGATTCCTTGCGTCTATCTTGAGGCTTTTAGAGACATTTCCTCCGATTCCAATCAGTCTCTGAGGGTAGTAGAAAATGAGGGGAAAATAGTGGCAAGTTGCCATCTTAGCTTTATGCCGTCGCTCACTTTTCAAGGAGCTAAGAGGATGAATATAGAAGCGGTGCGGGTAGACTCTTCCTTAAGGAATCAAGGTATTGGTACGTGGATGATAGAGCAGTCGATCCAACTTGCTAAATTAAATAAATGCAAGATCATCCAGTTGACTACCAATACCCAACGTAAGGGAGCTAAACTTTTTTATGAAAAATTGGGATTTCAAACCTCTCATGAAGGCTTAAAACTTTTTTTGTCATAGGGTAAATGCATGAGATTATGGTTCGCTTTATTTCTAGCATGGGTTTCTTTTTCATATGGCAGTCCAACGGCAGATGAAAAACTCTCCACGCAGATCAGATTATCTTCTGAGGATAAAGGATACATTGGATATCTTAAGCTAAGCAAAGATACTCCCATACAAGAGTCCACATATCTATACGTAAAATTTGCTCTAGAGGAATTTAAGAAAAAAAAGGTTCCTTTCGTAGTCTTAGATATAGATTCTCCGGGAGGGGAGGTATTTGCGGCCCTTAAGATTTCGCAAGAATTGAAAAAACTCGATAGCCAAGACCATATTCCTGTGATTGCCTTTGTAGACAACTGGGCTCTATCTGCAGGGGCGCTGATTGCTTATTCTTGCCGTTTTATTGCGATCACGCCTGATGCTAGTATGGGTGCTGCAGAACCTGTGATAGCTTCCTCTGAGGGGAAAATGGAGTCTGCTTCCGAAAAGATGAATTCAGCACTTCGTGCTGAGTTTGCCAATACAGCACGATATTTTGGAAGAGACCCGCTGATTGCCGAGGCCATGGTAGATAAAGATATCATTTTAGTGAAAAGAAAAGGGCGTATATTGCGTCTTGAAAATGAGTCGGATATTCTCAGCTCTGGATCTTCTAAAGATATAGTTATATCTAGAAAGGGTAAGCTTTTAACCTTGGATGCAAAGCTGATGTTAGAGCTCAACGTAGCAGATTTTGAAGTGCCCTACACCAATCTATCTCCCATTACAGAGGCTCAAAAAGAGAAGGGGCAGTGGTTGTTTTCTCAAAACCTTCTCTCACAGCAAACGTATCTGCAAAAAGCAAAAGATTATACCTTAGTTGGCTATGCCAACCGAAAAATAGATTTTTTTGCCTTTTTAGCTCATCCCCTGATCTCCTCTTTGCTGATGATGGGTCTTGTCGTGGGGATCTATGCGGAGATCAGCCATCCAGGCACTGTTTTTTTTGGGGTATTAGCGTGTTTTTGCCTATCGCTGATATTCATCTCGAACTTTGCTATGGCAACCATAGCTTGGCTTGAGGTTATCGCTATGGTAGCTGGCATGACACTGATTGCGGTGGAGCTGTTATTTTCTCTTTCTATGGGGGTGCTGGCAGTGCTCGGAGGGGTTATCTTTCTATTAGGGTTAATCTCTTTAATGCTTCCTAGTTTTTCTGGAGCTCTTTTTTCTACCGATGTGCAATCTTGGAATTGGGTAGCCACAGCCATTGTGGATAGATTTGTTTGGCTGATGGGTGCTTTACTTCTTTCCTTGGTGGCGATGGCATTGCTCAGTAAGTTTCTCACTGGAAGAAGAGCTATAAAAAATAAAATAGTCTTACAGAGCGAGATGGATAGAGAATCCGGCTATGTATCTTCCTGCTTAGATAGGGACCTCCCCTCCCCTGGTAGTGAAGGGGTTGCTGCGACCACACTACGCCCTTCTGGGAAAGTCCTTATTCATGGTACCCTATTTGAGGCTCTAGCTCAGGAGTTTTTCATAGAAAAGGGGGAGATGGTGGTCGTAGTTGAACCTCACGAGGGTAAAGTGCGAGTGAAAAGGAAGGTGTAATCAAATGATGTGGATAAATGGAGCGCTCATAGCTCTTGGTCTTGTACTTGTGTTTGCAGAATTTTTCATGCCTGGAGGGGTTGCGGCAGTACTTGGAGTGGCATCGATGCTGGCAGCTGTAGTTCTTGTAGGTGTTTTGGGTCCCGGTTGGATGGCCGCCTTTATTCTTTTTATGGTCTGCGTCCTTCTTTCGGCTTTAGCCTGTGGGCTGGCAATGAAAGCTATAAAAAAAAGCGCACGAAAAAATTCCTTTTTTTTAAGTACAGATCAAGAAGGATACGTGTCTTGCTCTATGGATCCTTCCTTGCAGGGGAAGATGGGTGTTTGTTCATCGGATCTTAAGCCTGCAGGACATGTGGAAATAGACGCTGTATTTTATCAGGCCGTTTCAGAGCGCGGTTACTTGAATAAAGGAACGAAAATCAAAGTAGTAGAGATTCGATCTTCTCATGTAGTGGTAATCCCTGCTTAAGAAGAAAAAAGTGAAATAATAAGGAGAAAATCATGAGTCTTGGATTTACTGTAGTTATATTTTTTTTAGCGATACTTGCTGTAATTCTTTTTACGATGATTACAAGGTTTTTGAGTCTTTGGTTCCAAGCTTTTGTTTCTGGAACACCAGTATCTTTATTTAACATTGTAGGGATGAGCCTAAGAAAGAGTCCTCCCCGTGTGATCATCAATGCCTATATTAACTTATTTAAAGCGGGTTTAAAAATCGTTATCGTTTCCGATTTAGAGACCCACTTTCTTGCCGGAGGGAATGTGTCTAATGTCGTAAGGGCATTAATTGCAGCCGATAAGGCCAATATCAATTTATCTTGGAAGCAAGCAACGGCTATTGATCTTGCTGGTAGAGATATTCTTGATGCGGTAAGAACCTCGGTAAATCCTAAAGTGATTGACTGTCCTGATAAAACGCATGGGGAATATATCACAGCCATGGCTCAAGATGGTATTCAGCTTAAATGCCGGGCTAGGGTTACCGTAAGAACTAATATTCAGCAATTGGTGGGTGGAGCGACCGAAGAAACGATCATAGCCCGTGTGGGTGAGGGTATAGTCAATGCAATTGGTGCAGCTCCCACCCATTCTGATGTATTAGAATCGCCTCAGAGGATATCGAAGTTGGTGCTAGAGCGTGGCCTTGATGCCCAAACCGCTTTTGAAATTTTATCGATTGATATAGCGGATATATCTGTTGGGGAAAACATCGGTGCACGTCTTCGCGCGGATAAAGCAGAATCTGATAAGCAAATTGCTCAGGCAAAGGCGGAGGAAAGACGCGCACTGGCTGTAGCACAGGAGCAAGAAAATATTGCTAAAGTTACAGACATGAGAGCGAAAGTAGTGGAAGCAGAAGCACAGATTCCTATGGCGATTGCTGAATCATTCCGTAAAGGGAATATTGGTGTATTTGATTATTATAGAATCAAAAATTTACAAGCAGATACAGATATGAGAAAATCACTTGGCTCACCTGAGTCTTAATCGATAAGAGGTAGTGAATGGAAATAAGAGATTTTATTGGTTTTATTGTGGTAATTATCCTGGGTATTTTGTCCCAGGTAATGAGAAGCAAAACAAAAAAGACCTCTCATCCCGCCAAGAGGTCTTTTCCTCCAGCTCTTCCCGCAAGAGCTAACGAGCCCCCGAGAGCTACAAAAGTAAACCATCCAAAATATGTACCCTCACAGAGGGTAATTCCCAAGGTTTCTAAAGTGCCTGCGGCCACAAAAAAAAAGGAAACCGGGCTTTCTTCTCTCTTTAAAGATCGCAGCTCACTTAGAGCTGGTATGCTAATGAAAGAGATTCTTCAAAGACCCTATGATTGAATGCTTAAAGGTACTGCTCCGTTTCAATGAGAAGTGCCTTTCTTTAGTTATGAAAAACAATAAACGCATTCAGATATATCGCAAAAGTTACCCATAAAAAATAGGGTATAAGAAGGGCTGTAGCTAGCTTGCTAATTCGATAAGATTTCAAAAGAACCATGCCCAAGCAGTACCAAAGCAATAAAATATCTATAAGTGCTATTATAGGGGATCGAAGGGCAAAGAAACTGGGTGTCCATAAAAAATTAAACAGAAGCTGCGCTGCAAAATACCATAACACCCCTTGAGGTAGCCGATTTTGCTTTCTTTTAAGCAAAAGCCTCCAAAGAGCGATACCTATCATTACATACAAGATACTCCAAACAATGGGAAAAACGATGTCGGGTGGATTTATTGAAGAGGTAACTAGGGTAGGGTACCAAGTGTGTTGAGAGCTTTTCGTAAACTGTCCTGCGATAAATCCAAGTAGGATCACAGGTACCACAGATGCGATAAAAAGCAATAAAGAGGATCTTTGGCTTTTTTTCATACATTCTCCTTCTGCCAAGGCTGAGTTCATTAAATTGTAAGGTATGAATTTCTATTAATTACAAACAATATATATTTTTTAAATAGAATGCTCATTAGATTTTTTTGTTAATAAATTTATTGACTAATTAATTTTTTTAATTTAAAAATAATATATGGGCTAATTTAAAAGTGATTGATAATTTACTTTGAAATTAGTGCTTAAAAAATTAATAAAACTAACGAGGAATATATGACAAAAAAAAATCAAAAAAATAAAAGACATAAGCTGAAAGGTGGGAAGGCTGTAGCTAACCCTAATCAAGCCTAAATTAAAAACGGAATCCCGCTGAATTTAAAGTGATTGATAATTTACTTTGAAATGAGTGCTTAAAAAAATGGTCCTTCCGACTTTTTCTGTGAAAAAATTCTAATATC
>JBEIFG010000039.1:0-11928 GCA_040382555.1 Chlamydiales bacterium
ACAGGCTTAATGATGTATTTTGGAGATCCTTGCTGATCCTTTAGAATATAAGCGCAGCCAGCTCCCGTAGGAGATAGATACAAATCACCGTGTTCCATTAATTTGCTAAGATTATCCCTATACACAGGGTCTTCTTGAAAACAGTAGTCTCTCCATTTTTCTTTTACTTGCTGAATATAAGCTCTTGTAACTTGGATGGCTTCAATAATTTGTTCCATAGAGATATGCAAAGATTCTACGTGCTCCCAAATTTCTCCAAAATGAAAGATGTCATTAGGATTTAATATCTCATCACTGGTGTTTAAGCTTTCATATGATATTGAGGAGGTGTTAGATAATAAAATAATTTCATCAGATTGTGGTACAACATCAGTTAAAGTGGATTTTTCGTGAGGGATGGCTATTTCCTTGGATTCAATGGGCGCTTCTTGAGAAGAGATGGGGGTAAAGATACTAGGTTCTATTTTCATAACAAATATGTGGGATATTGGAATTAAGAGGCTATGAATCTTGCCTTAATATAGGGGAATTATGAAAGCTTTCTTTTATTTTAAGCCGCTCAATAAATAACCCTCCACAAGGAGAAAATTCAAAATTTTCTATTAGCTCACTCGATAAAAAGTTAAAACTATGATGGTAAAGTGGGATAATGGGAAACTCTTCCATAAGATGTTTTTCTGCTTGGATTAATAGTTGAAGTCTTTCATTTCCTGTAAAGTATGCACTTTCATCAAGGATTTTTTGATATATAACATTATCCCATGAAGGGTAATTTTTTATATTTTCTTTGAACTTAAATCTTTCAAGAAAGCTTAAAGGATCGAAGTATTGAGACCGAATGGATGTTAAGGCTAGGCTGTAGTTTTTTTTCGCCAGCTTGCTTAACACCGTTTTAGATTCCATAGATTGTAATCGAATGCAAATACCCAAGGTGTTCATCCACTGCTGCTGCAGCTCTTGCGCAATTTTATGTTGGTTTTCTGAGTGTGTATACACAAGGGTGAGCTCATTTAAATCTTCTTGATTCATGCCAAGTTCTATTAAGGCGAGTTTTAGATATTCTTGAGCCATTGCATGCTGATAGTCAATATAGAAATTGAGATTCTTCCCTTGTTTCATAATAGGTGGAACAAAGTCAGTGGCAACGGTTTCATCAAGCTCACTAATATGGTTTACGATAAGGTTTCTGTTTAATGAATAAGCAAGTGCTTTTCTAAGATTTCTATTGCTAAGAGGAGATGCTAGAGTATTCAGTGATATTAATGTGGTAGCTGTAGAGGGTGCGGTATGAAGTGCTGCTCTATTTTTTTGGCTTTTGAGCGCTTCTGTGGGGATAGGGCTTAGAAGATCTAACTCCCCATTTTCAAACATTTGTAAAGCTGTTTGTTCGCTAGAGATCACACTAACATGTACATGATTAATACATACTTTTTCTGGGTCTCTAAATAGTAAGTTTTTCTTTAGTATAAGTTCGTTTTGATGTTTCCATGTGGCAAGAGTATAAGCACCGTTAGATACAAAATATGGGCCGCTATTCGTTGCCCAGCAGGGATGTTTATCTTCAATTTGTGAGGGAATAGGATAAAAGCTACAAAATGATATAAGGGCTAAGAAGTAAGGGGTAGGCTTCTCTAATTTTACTATGAGGGTTTTATCGTCTGGAGTATGTATGCCAACTTCTGAAAGGTCTATAAGCCCTTGTTTTGCTTGCATCGCTCCCTCTATCATGTAAAAAAGATGAGCATTAGCTGAGGTAGAATTTGGAGATAGAATGTCTTTCCAAGCTTTTTCAAAGTCATGGGATGTAACTTGTTCCCCATTTGACCAACGAGTTCTACCTAAAAAGAATGTATAGGTTTTTTTGTCTTTAGAAATTTTTATATCGTGGGCCTGAGCTAATGATACTGAACCATCTTGATGTAATTGAGTTAGACCTTCAAAAAGTAAAAATTGAATTTTTGAAGAAGTCAAATCTCCTCCCCTTCGAGGATCTAATGAGGATGGTTCTTCTATGATGTGAAACCTAAGGCCAGTTCTTGAATGTTTTGACCTAGCAAGGGCAGGATGATAAGAATAGAGTACCAATGATACCAATATCATCAAGCGTAAGAGAAACTTTGTCATAAGCAGTCGATTGGGGGATATTCATACCAGATGGAAGAAGCTTCCATCTGGTAATTTATGTGCTAATCTTTCATCGAAAGAAGAAATTCTATATTATTATTGGTTTTTTTAAGCCGAGAAGTGAGTAAGTTCATTGCATCAAGGGGTGCAAGATCAGCTATTGCTTGTCTCATAATATAAATTTTTTCCAGCTCATCTTTATGGAACAGAAGCTCTTCTTTACGAGTTCCACTCTTGATAATGTCAATGGCAGGATAGACTCTACGGTCTGCTAAACGGCGATCTAGAACAAGTTCCATGTTGCCCGTACCTTTGAATTCTTCAAAGATAACCTCATCCATTCTTGATCCAGTTTCTATGAGAGCTGTAGCTATAATAGTTAAGGATCCTCCTTCCTCGATATTTCTTGCAGCTCCAAAGAAACGCTTGGGCTTATGTAGAGCATTGGCATCAATACCACCTGTCAAAATTTTGCCGGAGTGAGGCTGAACGGTGTTATAAGCTCTTGCAAGGCGTGTAAGTGAATCTAAAAGAATAACTACATCATGATGATATTCAACCAGACGACGAGCTTTTTCTATAGCCATTTCAGCGATTTGAACGTGCCTTTCTGGAGGCTCATCGAAGGTGGAGGAAATCACTTCACCTTTCACACTGCGGATCATGTCAGTGACTTCTTCAGGACGTTCGTCAATCAGAAGAACAATTAGTACTACATCTGGGTTGTTCTTTGCAATTGCATTGGCAATGTTCTGCATAATAATCGTCTTCCCTGATCGGGGTGGAGCCACAATTAAGGAGCGCTGTCCTTTGCCGATAGGTGCAGTTAAATCCAATACGCGGGTGGTAAGATTTTCTTTATTTGTCTCCATCACCAATCGGGAGTTTGGATAAAGAGGTGTTAGGTTTTCAAATAGAATTCTTTCCTTAGCTTTTTCAGGAGAGCAACCGTTAATTTTTTCTACCTTAAGCATGGCAAAGTATTTTTCTTTTTCCTTAGGAGAACGAATAGTCCCATAAACGGTATCCCCTTTTTTTAAATCAAAGCGACGAATTTGAGCCGGGGAAACGTATATGTCTTCAGCGGAGGGGAGGTAGTTGTAGTTGGGAGATCTTAGAAAACCAAAACCGTCAGGAAGGACTTCAAGAACCCCTTCACCAACAAGAATTTCTGTCGGTTTTTCTGAAAGAAGTTTAACTACTTCAAAAACAACCTGCGATTTTGTAAGGGCTCCAAGATTTTTGAGGCCTATATTTCTTGCAAATTGAGTGAGTTGATCGATGTTCATCCTTTGAAGGTCTGCGATCCTTGTTATCGACTCAGGTTGTTTTTGCTCCTCGGGGGCATAAGTTGAGTGTGAAAGTTCATTTTCTATTTCTTGAGTCATTGGATTTCTATCTTCTTGGTGCATGGAAAGTTCCGCTCCTTACATTATTGTGAACGTAATTTTGATGAGAGTTGTACGACTTGAGTATATAATTCATCTAAAGAACCATTGTTAATAAGCATAAAATCAGCTTTTTCAGCTTTTTGTTTTGGATTGATTTGTCTTATCATCCGTTCTTGGAATTGTGATTCAGACTGACCGGTCATAATTTTGAATCGTTCTTTACATTTTTTTTCCGAGCTAAGCACCGTTATCACGTAGTCGAAAAGGTGCTGACTATCTGTTTCAAAAAGCAAAGGCACCTCAGCTACGAAAAAAGCATATTCTTTATTATCGCATACTTGGAGATATCTAGTTTGAATTTCATTAAATACTGCCGGATGTATGAGACGCTCTAAAGCTTGAAGTTTTAAGGGTTCGGAAAAGACTTTATTAGATATTTTTTTCCGGTCAAGAAGATTGTTAACAACGATATCGGAACCTAATAAATCAATAATCTTGCGCTGAAGTGGTCGGTCGTTTAAGAAAAGATTGTGAACGATTTCATCAGAACTTACGGTATAAGCACCAAGATCTTTAAATATTCCGCATACGGTGCTTTTGCCTGACGACAATCCACCTGTAACTGCTATTTTCTTCAATCTTAACAATCTCCCCAATTTTTTCCAATAGAAATATCTACAACCAAAGGTACACTTAGATGGAATACCGATTCCATAATCTTTTTGACATTTTTTGACAGTATTTCGGTATCATCACAATGAACTTCAAATAGGAGTTCATCATGGATTTGAAGAATCATTTGCGCTCTTAAATGACTATCTTCAAGCATTTTCTGAATTTTTATCATGGCAATTTTGATCAAATCTGCGGCAGTCCCTTGCAGGGGAGTATTGATAGCAAGCCTTTCTGCCGCTGCTCTAATCATAGGGTTTTTGTTATTTATTTCTGGTATCGGTCTTTTTCTGCCGGTAATTGTGGTAGCAAAGCCGTAATTTTTTGCATAAGTTTTGCATTCATCTAAATAATGTTTAACCTGAGGATATCTTGCAAAATAGGTCTTGATGAACTCACTGGCTTTTTTAAAATCTATAGAAAGCTCTTGAGAGAGACCAAAGGCTTGCTGTCCGTATAGAATACCAAAATTTACTGCCTTAGCCTGATATCTCATCTCAGAAGTCACCATATCTATTGGGACACCAAAAACTAAGGAAGCAGTAAAGGTGTGAATATCTTGTCCTTTTTCAAAAGCTTCAATCAAAGAGGGATCTTTACTTAAATGGGCTAGTAATCTCAATTCGATTTGGGAGTAGTCAGCAGATAAAAATTGGTATGATTTGTTCTGGGGAATAAATGCTTCTCTTATTTTTTTTCCTTCTTCACTTCGAACAGGAATATTTTGAAGATTTGGATCCTGGCAAGAAAGTCTTCCAGTAGCCGTAACTGATTGATTAAAAGTACAGTGGATACGATGTGTTTTTGGGTGAATGAAACCAGGAAGTGCATCTACGTAGGTTGAGCGAAGTTTTTCAAGACCCCGATAGGCTATAATTTTATGGACTATAGGAGATTCATCAGAAAGTGATTCTAAAACTTCTGCTGAAGTAGAATAGCCTGTTTGAGTTTTTTTGGGAGGTTTTAATAGAAGTTTTTCGAAAAGTAGAGTACTTAGCTGCTTTGGTGAATTGAGATTAAATTTCTCTCCCGCCATCTCGTATATCGCTGTCTCAACGTTATTTATTTTTTTTGTAAGCGCTTCTGACATGGAAAGCAACAAGGAGTTATTTATAAATATACCGTTTCTTTCCATGGTTAAAAGAACGGGAATCAAAGGGATTTCGATTTCATAAAAAACGGATTCAAGGCTTTTTTGTCTTAATTCTTCAGTGAATAATTTTTTTAGGCGAGTAGAATATACTACATCTTCGCAGCAGTATTGACCTACCTTCTCGAGAGGTACATCAAGCATGGAGATTTGTTTTTTCCCCTTACCAATAAGATCTTCTATTGAAGTCTTTGTTTTCCCAAATCTCTCGAGCGACAGTTGGTCAAGATTGTGCTTTGGTGTATGAGGATTTAAAACATAAGAAGCAACCATGGTATCAAAGCTAATTTTAGGAAGGGATATCCCCTCATTAAGTAAAACGTGAAGATCGTACTTGATATTGTGTCCATAAAAGCTTTGGTGTTCTGAGCAGAAAAGCTTTTGTAAAAAAAGCAAGATTTCACTTTTAGGGATATTTCCATTGAAAGGAACATAGAAGGCCTCTGATTCTTTAAATCCAAGACCTATGCCCACTATTTCAGCTTTCATAGCATTTAAAGATGTCGTTTCTAGATCAAAACAAATTTCAGCCTCTTTGCTTAAAGCTTCCTCTAAAGAAGCCATTTCAGCTTGTGAATTCACAAGGTGGTATAAGAGGCTTTGATCAATTTGTGGCTGCTTGGATGTGTTGGGCCCGAGTCCATCCATTTCCTTTAAAAGTGATAGAAAATGCATATTTTGATAAAATTCTTTCACTTCAGAAAGCTGCGGCTCTTTGTAAAGAAAAAAATCTTCACTATGAGGGAAATCAACATCAAGTTGAATGGTAGCTAATTTTTTGCTCATTAGAGCCACATCTCGTTGAGCTAAGATAGTGTCTCTTTTTTTTCCAGATAGTTTTTCAGGGTGATCTAATAGAAAATCTAGTGAGTTGTGCTCTTTTAAAAGAGCACTAACTGTCTTCGGACCAAATCCTTCAAGGCCCGGGATGTTGTCAGAGGCATCTCCTACCATCGCTAAGTAATCAATCATTTGGTCTGGACGTACTCCAAAAAGCTCTTGTACTTTTTCTGGGTCGACTAAAAGATTATCTTTATGGGGATGTATTACAAATACATGATCTGTTACGAGCTGGCAAAGATCTTTATCACTAGAACATAAATAGGCCTTACTTCCCAGCTTCTCTGCCCACTTAGCTATACTACCCATGGTATCGTCGGCTTCTACTCCAGGAACCTGAAGAACAGGAATTCCTGCTATTTGGCAAAAGTATAAAGCCCTTTCAATTTGGGGATATAAATCTTCAGGCATCGCTTTTCTGTGACCTTTATAGTCACTAAAGATAGCGGATCTGGATTTTTTATTATCTGGACCGTCAAATACAGCCACAATGTGCTCAGGTGAAAAATCCTTTATGATTTTAAAGACAGAGCGTATAAACCCATACAAAGCATTGGTTGATTCTCCTTGAGGATTCGTCATATTTCCAATGGCGTAGTAGGAGCGAAAAAGAAAATTAACAGCATCGATAATAAAAATGTTTTTCATGAAAATTATAAAAAGAGAGCCTCCCCGCAGAGAGGCTGAGGGTTAGTTCGGTTGATAAAGGTACAAAAATTTGCCACTAAGTTCGGAGCTGATATTAGTGCCTATAGGGAAGGAGTGATAAAGTTTTCCACTAATTAAAGGGGATTTTCCCTGGATTAAGCTAGATAAAAGAGAAGTTGGGGCCTCAAGCTGTACCACTTGATAGGGCTGTGTGTCATCAATATTTGCTGCGCTCACTAAGTCCGTTAAAGCAGCTGAGTATGAGCTATCAGAATAATCAATATATCCATAATCCTGAGCTTGCTTGGATAAAAAGACTTGAGCTCCGTAGGTATTTATTAAATCTTGTTTCTTTAGCTTTGTTCTTGCAGAGGTGACTATATCTACAAAATTTTCATACAGGTTTTGAGTAATATTCACTAAAGATTGATCTTCTCCGGGTACCCAAGGACGAAAGGGGTTTAACATGTCTTTATCTTTACCTTGTTTAATGGTTAGGGATTTGATACCAATTTTATCCATAACTTCTGAAAAATTAAATGAAGGACCTAGGATAACTCCAACAGACCCTATTACACTAGGGGTGGTGGCATAAATTTTGTCTGCCGCAGAACAGACATACATCCCGCCAGAAGCACACATACCATCTACAAAAGCATATACTGGGATTTTATATGTTTCTTTGTATTTAAGAAGGCTTCTGTAGATGCCATCAGCGTCATCCACAGTGCCTCCTGGTGTATTTACATGCAGCAGGATTGCTTTCACACGGTTGTTACGTAGAAGGTCTTCTCTTGAATCAAGAAGAAGGTTTTCTACTGATTGAGCTGTTAGTGCAGGTTCACCAATTACTCCATGGATATTGATTCGCAGTATAACTGGAGAGTTTTCCGCTAGAATGGTCCGATTTCCCTTGGCATCCGGGGCAATAACTAAGTCACTCTTATTGGGGACAATCTCTGGACTTGATAGTATGGATAGTCCAATTAAAATAACAGCTCCAGCTACTGCTACACCTACAACTGTTGCAAAAGAATTGCATAAACATCGCGTAGCGGAGACGAAAATAGATTCCCGAGTAAAGTTCATAAAACCCCTTAAATTTGAATCGAAAAATTAATGTTAAAAATTTGAAGTTTTTTTCTCTACTATATTAGTCTTTATGCTCTAGTTTTTTAAAGGTAACTTTATATTTAAAAGGAACATATATGAAAGAATCTACTCTAAAGATCAGCTCTTTCCCTGCGATTGGAAGTTCTCAGTGGCTTTGGGAAGTATGTATTGGAATTGGTGCTATTTTTATTATTTATGCTTTGTTTTCATTATTCATAAAAAAATTATCAAAAAAATTTCCCATGAAATCGGCTAACGAAAAGTTGGGACTCGTAGAAATTCTTTCGGGGCCATCAAAAATATTGTGCTGTGTGCTCGGAGCTTACTATGTATTTTGGATTCTTGCAGAACACCTCGGTATGTCACAGCTAGCTACCGCGTCAAAGCCTTTTATTAATGCATTTATTGTGATTTGCTTGTCATGGATATCTCTGCGATGGAAAAAAAGTGTAATGAGCTCCCTCCAGCACCATCCCAAAATGATTTCATCTGGCCTAACTCATACAATAAGTAAGGTTCTTTCCATATTTATCTTTACAATTACGATACTCATTTTGCTACAGGTTTTTAAATTGGATATTTGGCCATTACTTGCATTTGGTGGTATTGGAGCGGCGGCGGTAGGCTTTGCAGCAAAAGATGTGATCAGTAACTTTTGTGGAGGTCTGATGTTATCGATGACAAGACCTTTTACACTTGGAGATCAAATTATTCTTCCTTCACTATCTATTGAAGGACCTGTGGAGGAAATAGGCTGGTACTTGACTGTGGTTAGAGATAAAGATAAAAGACCTGTTTATCTTCCGAATGCAATTTTTTCTAATGCCTTGGTCATAAACTCATCAAGGATGACTCATAGAAGGATTTTGGATCAACTGCATATAGGCCTAGCAGATTTTTCAAAGGTAAGCTCGCTCATAGAATCGATTCGATCCTATTTGAAAGAAAATAGTAAGGTGGACTCTTTAATAGATTCACATATATATTTTTACGGGATCAAAGACTCTACGGCAAGTATCTATATGGATATATATGTAAAACCAACCACTATGTCGGGCTACTTAGCTGCTAAAGAAGAGATTTATTACGCGATCTATAAAATGACTTGCGAGCATGGCATCGATATGACTTTTCCCTCTATGTCAATAGAAGTCATAAAAAAAGAGTTAGGAGGAGGTTCTAAGTCTTAGAAACAATTCTACAAAAGCAAGCAAGCCAAATAAAACGAAAATCATAAAAATCGATGGCGGAAAAGTGATACTTGTGCAAATCCCTATCAGTACTACAAATTGTAAAGCTGTAGAAGCTTTTCCCCATCGAATCGATTGATATTCATAGTTGCGAATCAGGCCTATCGCAACTAGGTAAAACCAAAAAATAAGTAAGAAAAAGTCTCTTGATATCATAGCTAAGACTTGCCAAAGATCGAGCCGGCTTTCTAAAAATAAAACAACTAGAGCAAAGTATACAAAAAATTTATCCATTGCGGGGTCAAGGATAGCTCCAAACCTTGAAGCAGACTTAGATCTTCTTGCTATATATCCATCAATACTATCTGTAAACATCGCAAGTACAACAGCTATCACTCTCAAAGAATTATTTTGAGATAAAAATAGAAATGCTAATGGAAGTCTAAGTATTGAAAGGCTATTTGATAGATTAAACATCATGTAGTCAAGCTTGTGGTTTTATTTTTATTTAGAATATAAAACCTATGTTTACCGGGTTTCTATTGAAGCGTCAATTTACTTTTTTTCTTTAGCTTATACCAGATTAGAATAATTACAGTCACACTGAAAGCTGAAAATATGATGATATTAAACGTCTTTACAGAGTTCCATATCGTTTCAAAGTTTTGCCCTAGCAAGTAAAAAAGACTAAATGATGTAGTAGCCCATATTGTACAGGCTAGCACGTCTCGTAGAGCAAATGTTTTAAACGGCATCTTACTGATTCCACTGGTCATAAAAATACAGTTTCTTACACCAAACGGAATAAACCGGCCTACTATAAATGTAAGCACGCCGTATTTTTGGTAAAATTTCTTAAGCTTATTCACACGTTGAGTACTTAGTAATTTTGCAAAAAACGGTAGCTTGACAAGGCGGTCTCCTAAAAATCTACCTAAAAAGTAGGCAATCCAGGCAGAAAAAATGCACCCAAAAAGAACGCTTGTAAAAATTAGATATTTATTTTCTGGGACGAAGGAAGCGGCTAAAATAGCACTGATGACCATTACTAAGTCTATACTAACTGGAAGATTTAATCCGGCTAGTAGTAAACCGAAAAAAATGAACCAATGAGCCTTATCAGCATTGCTTGTCACAAACTCGACTAGATTTTCCATGCTTCCCTAAATATAGTATGTATTTTATGATCTTATGTATTTGTGTATGTAATCTATTTTATAGATATTGTACATGAAAGATCGTAAAATTAGCCCAGTGTTTTGGCAGGTTCGTCATAACTTGTATTTGCCTGCTTGGCAGTTTCTTCATCAGATACTGAAATGGTTTCATGATGACTGACTAAGCTGTTAAATTGCTTACCTAGCGATTTGACAGCAATTACCCAAGCTCCTATGACAGCAAATAAAATACCTGCTACGTAAGGTGTGCTTAGGGCGACTGTTCCAGAGAACATTAATAGCGCCTGATGTATCACAGAACCGCCCGACTTACCCAACCTAGATCCTACACCATCTATGGCTGCTTTGCCCTTAAGTTTGCTTTCTTTAGAAAGAGGAATAAAGGCGATCTCTTTCGTAGCATCAAAGAATGTATATTTCGAAGCCCTAGCTAAGCAATTTTGCATAGATCCAAAAAACACACCTACTGCAAGAGGGGTAGCCCCTATCCATGTAGCAAGAGCTCCAAAACTTGTGTCTTTAAATAAAATAAATGAAAAAAATCCTATTCCAGTAGTAATCATAATCACCGGTGAAATAAGTGCATTGGCCTTCCAGCTAAAATTGCGAATCACGCTACCAAGTACAAATATACTTACAATTGTAGCAACTACCCCGCCAGCTGTTAAAACTTGGCCCATATAGGCATTAAATTCCCCCGGGTTCGGGCATAATTGTTTCATCTGATCTTTCCAAACTACCTCAACTAAATTGATAGCGATGTTGTACATAACCACGATTACTGCAAGGCAAACTAAATATTTAGATTTAGCAAGGTAGCTAAAGTTTTTTCTTAGGCCCATTTTCACTTTAGCTTCGCCATGGTGATCTTTGTAGGTAGGAGAGTTATATCCTTCACCAATCCTGTGGAGATATCTAAAACAGCCCACGCACAGAAGTGAACTTACAATAATAATCATGTTTAAGAAAAACATGGATTGCCCCCAAGCTTCCTTAGAAATGAAGTCTAGGGAAGGGATGAAGCCTGACTGGGATAGAACAGTAACAGTATGCCCTGCTGCAATACCTGAGATGTTAATGGCTATTCCCAGCACTCCATAGTATCTTTTAGCATCTTTAACAGATGTAACGTCATTGGCAAAGCCCCACACAAGTACAGTCATAATAATTGTACTCCACATTTCAGCCATTACATAAAAAGCGGAGTAGGTCCAGTTTCTGAATATGGCGATTAATCCCTTAAGGCCAAGAGGTAGATAGCTTTGGATCGTATCAGCAAATTGATGTGGATGAAGAGAGTCTTTAAATGGGTATAGAAAAAAGCTAAATAAAAAGAAAAATGCAATGAAAACGCTCATCATTACATAGAAAACTTTTTCCCTATTTAACTTATTCGAGACTCTTGTAAAAATAAAGGTAAACAAGAAAGCCATGGGTAGAATAGCCCAAACTTTTAAAAAGGGCAAGGCCTCAGCTCCAGACCCCGTGGCTGTAACTACTAGTGAATCTTTTGTAATACGAAGGATGCTATAATTAAATCCCACGAAGAAAAATATGATTAGCATCGGAACGAATTTTTTAAGCTCACTATAATTAATAGGCCATAAAAATGACCTAATCGG